>CAYLJQ010000407.1:0-6552 GCA_964383955.1 uncultured Heliomicrobium sp.
TTGAAGTCGGATTTTCCGATCAAAGCCATTTCACGCGCCATTTCCGCCGTCTGGTTGGCGTCACGCCCGGCCATTACCTGCAAGGCAGCAAGAACGTACAAGACTGATCGCGTCTTCCGTCCGAGAATTTGCCCGCAAGCAAATTCAAGCAGGAGAAGGAGGAAGACATGACTAAAAATAGTTGGGCGGTTTTGCCGGTTGTTCTCTGCGCGATTTCGATTTGCACGGCAGCGCAAACGCCAAGCTCCGCGTTGGATTTTCTGAAGCGCGGCAACGCAGCGCTATCCGCTGGCGATTGGGAAAATGCCGTCAGAGATTTCACCGCCGCGATCAATCTAAATTCCGGCTACCAAAGCGTGCCTGAAAATTCAAAATCCGCCGATGACGAAGATTGCGCCCGAATTGCGACAAGTGACGATTTCAACGCGTTTGCGCTCAACAACCGTGGGATAGCCCATTACCGGCGCGGCGATTGGGAGAAATCCATTGCGGATTTCGACCGGGCGCTTCGCATCAGTCCTCGCCTGGCGGATGCGTACAACAATCGTGGCAACGTCTGGCACGCAAAGGGAGTTTTGGAGAAAGCTCTGCCGGATTTCGATCAAGCCATCAAGCTGAATCCACGCCATAACCGCGCGTTTAACAATCGCGCCAATCTGCGGCTATCAATCGGCGATTGGAAAGGGGCCATCAGCGATTACAACCGCTCAATCGAGCTTGATTCAACCAATGCGACGGCCTTCGCCAATCGAGGATTGACCTATTTGCGGCTTGGCCAAAACAAAGAAGCCCAGTTGGATTTTGACGCCGCAACACAGCTTGATCCGACATTGAAAAAGAAGCTTGAAGAACTGATCAAACAGGAAAGAACTACCAACTGATATTCAGTAACCCACAATTCGCGAAAGGAAAACTTATGAAACTTAGTTCGTTCAAAATGACGCTCTTGGCAGTTTCCATCACGCTTCTGGCGGCGATGGGTATTGCTGCGCAGAAAAAAACCATTCACCCCGACGTAAGCAAAATCCCGGAAGGCAAAGGCTGGAAAGTCAGCAATCGAAAAGTGGCGGCTGTCACCGACGGAAAATATCAGGCAGTCCAATTCGAGGAAGCCACCGGTCAGGGATTTGCCTGGGTGGAAGGCGTGGAGTTTGACAACGGCGTGATCGAATTCGACGTGAAGGGCAAAGACGTGCTTCAGAAAAGTTTCGTCGGTGTGGCGTTTCGCGGCGTGGATGATACAACGCACGATGCTGTTTATTTTCGCCCCTTCAACTTCAAAGCCGAAGATCCGGTTCGCCGCATACACGCCGTGCAATACGTTTCGCACCCGACTTTCACCTGGAAAAAGCTGCGCGAAGAGCGAGCAGATCAATACGAAAAAGCCATTTTCCCGAAATCCGATTGGCCCGCGCCTGATCCAAATGGCTGGTTTCACGTGCGCATCGTGGTCGCCAAACCGAAAATCAGCGTTTACGTCAACGATGCCAAAGAGCCGAGTTTGGCAGTGGACGAACTGAGCGACCGCAAAGGCGGAAAGGTAGGCTTTTGGGTGGGCGAAGGTTCCGGCGGCACCTTTGCCAATCTGAAAATCACTCCGGCGAAGTGATCGAAATTGCCACGGAGGCAAACATTCAACACAGCAGGACAAAGGTATTTGTTGAAGGAATGACTGAAAGATAACGAAGTAAACGGAAATAACGGAACGGACGGAAGCATTCCCGCTTCTTCCGTTAATTCAGTTATTTCCGTTTGTTCTGTTATCTCGAAAAGTCACTCATCCTATTTGAAGCTGACAGTCACCGGGTTCGCCACGCGAAGGTCAACAATCAGATTGATCGTCACTTCGCCTTTGCCTTTCAGCGTTCGCGGCAATTCGACGTTAACCTGATCCAGCCCGACAAAATCGCCTTGCGGCCCGGCAAATGAAACCGGAGCGCTTTCGCCATTCACCAGAACCGTGACCGCCGACAGCGCCGTGCGCCCGCTGATTCCCGTTCCATAAACCAGCAAAAACAATTTGTCGGTTTCGTCGCCGAAATCAATCGGCACGGGCACAAACGCGTTTTGCACCGAATCGAAGCGCGAAATCGCTTCGTAACTTTGCGCGCCGTTGGCTTTGACGCGGAAGAGAACCGCCGCCGCCAGACCTCTGCCGCTGGAATTGGCTGTGAAAATGCTGGGCGCGACAGCGCTGATCGTCACGACGGAATCGGCGATTGCCACGCCATCAACCGAAGCTGTAATCAGCGATGTGCCGGGAACCGCATTCGACGGAAGCAGAAAATTGATCTGGCCCGGCGAGACAAAAAACAACTGCGCAGCACGAGTTGCTCCGCTGCCATCAATCACGCTGACCGTCGTTCCGTTCAAACTGGTGGGCAGCGGCTGTCCTGGCGCCGACTGAATGTTTTTCGCCAGGCTGGCTCCGAACATTGCGCCAATTGAATTTGGCGCAAGTCCCGCCCCAAAGCTGGCCGCTGAAACGCTGGGCGCTTTGCCAAGCTGGCGGATGCTGACCGATTGCCCCGCGATGGAAAGTGCGCCGTTTCGACCTGCTGAATCTGAGTTCGCGGCAATCTGGTAATTCAGAATGTATTTGCCTGCGCCGTTTCCGCTGGAAGGATTCGTCATTGTGATCCAAGGCGCGCCAGGCACAGCGGTCCACGAACAAGCACCGTTGGTCGTCAGCACGTTTGTCGTGGTGACGCCAGTTGAAGAAATCGCGTGACTGGTTCGGCTGAGCGTGTAGCTGCAATTAATCACAGACAGATTGGCTTCGTTCGACACGCCGCCGCCGGGCGCGGGATTGGCAACCGTCAACGGTTTCAAGCCAATGCTGGCCAGGTCGCTGGCTGGAATCGTCACATCAAGCTGCGTGCTGTTGACGAAAGTCGTTGTGCGATTTTGGCCGTTCAGCCTGACAACGGATTGCGATGTGAAATCCGCCCCAATGACTTTGACCGTTACCGGCTGAGTTCCACTGGCCGCCGTATCCGGCGTCAGGCGCGCAATGACAGGAGCCGGATTATTGGCAGTCACGCTGAAATTCAGCGCTGCAGATTCGCCGCCGCTGGCGGTAAACACCGTCACGCGCGCGGTTCCGGCGCTGGCAACATCGGCAGCAGTAATTTGCGCGGTTAGTTGATTGCCGTTGAAATACGTCGTTGCGCGGTCGCCGCCGTTCCAGCGAACAACGGAATTCGTTCGAAAATTGTCGCCTTGCACGGTCAGCGTGAACGCCGCGCTTCCCGGAGCCACAGCGCTGGGACTGATGACCGCAGGCACAGCCGTTGGCGTCGTGCCGTATGTGGAACCAAGTTCCGCGCTGGCAATCAAATTCAGCTGCGCACTGCCCGCATTCGCGAACGGCTGGAAACTGCCGCCGTTGTTGGTTGAAATGAACGAGCGGCGTTGCTGACGCCCGTTGCGATCTCCGCCGACGGAAACCGAAGCGCTGGCAGATTGCACGCCCACATACACATCACCGGCGTTGATGGTCGGCGGATTCGGAAACACGACTTCGGTATATTGCCTGGAACCACGCGTTGGAATCGTGATGGTGCGATCCACGATCAAGGTCGGATTCGCCGGAGGCTGGCCGGTTCGATTCGGATCAACAAACGCCACAATTCGCATTTGCTGTCCGACAGGCGACGAACCGTCCGCGTTTGCGGGCAATTGCACCTTCATGGATTGCAAGGTGGACGGGAACCGAGACGGTGAAAAGCGGTTGACGATCATTGCGCCATTCAACGCAACGACTTCTTCGCGCGAACCGTCATCCACAGAAAGTTGTTCGGTAATGGGTGATGCAGGATTGATTTTGTAGCCGAAATAGCTGAGCGCCAATAGATCGCCAGCGGTCGCGCTTTCGCGTAATCCGTTGCCAATGGTCGGATCCATAATTCCAACGTACTGCCCTGTCTGAATATCGTCTTTCCAGTGGCTGGATTGTTCCCCATCGCCGCCGGAACCATCCGGCCCGCCGGTTGAAAGCCCCAGCAACGATTCGCCGACAAAATGCACATGGTCTCCGGCGGATAACTGCAACCGTTTGTCACTGTTGATAGAACCGAGCGTCAGATTGTCCCTGCGCAGCCGGAAAATATCCCAAATGGAAGCTAACAACGGTTGCGTCGGAAAAAGCTCTTTCAACCCAACGGTCGAACTGAAGCCCAACGCGTGACCGATTTCGTGCGAAGCGACTGCTTCGAAATCGGTTTTGCCTGCTTCGACACCGTCCGTCGGATCAAAGTCGAATGTGAAAGCAGAGTTGAAACCGATGGCCGGAGGATTGCCAAATTGCGTTTCGTTGTCGGGATCGGCTGTTGCGGGCAACGCTCCATAAGTGCGTAAGACCGGCGTATCAATGGCCACATTGGCCGTGGTTCCAAGATCAGTTACCAGGCTAAGCACTGGCAAGGCGCTGAAAATCTCGGCTTGGCGCGCGTCTGCTGCTTTTGAAATCAAAACGTTCCGAACTGCCGGAAATTGATTGTTAAGTCCCAGCAATTGCGCGGCGGTTGCGCCAATCGTATTGGCGTCCGGATAAGGATCGCCAAAAATTGTCGGGCCAAAATCCACATCAATGACAATCGTGATCGGCGTTTGAATGATTGCTTCCCACCGGGCCGCCGCCCGCAAAAACGCCTGTTTGGCAGCCGGGAAGGCTTCCAGTTGCTGCGTGCCGCGCAGTGTGATTTTCAATCCCTGTTGCTGCTGAAGCTGCCCTTGAATCTGATTGCCAGGGTCGCGCGTCAGTTCACGCAATTCCGTTTGCCGCTGATCCAGCCGTAGCGCCGACGCTTCCTGTTCGTTCATCGTCCGGCAATTGGTCGTTTCGCCGGATTGTTTGAGGATGTAATTTTGCGAAGTCAGCCGCTCGGCACGATCAAGAGAAATTTCCGGCGGCCGCTGCGCCAGTTGTGGCGGCGAAAAAACAAAGCTGAAAAGAGCAGCAAAAAGAATCAGATAGACAAAAATTCTGGTACGACGACTGTTCATTATTACCTCCAAAACAGTTGCACGAACTGCCTGTTTGCGTTGGTTGTGAATCAGGATTTGAAAAGATAAGGGCTGGTAATCACGCTTCGGGCGTTACCGCAGTGCCTTGGCAAATTGCTCAAGGCCTTCTTCCCACGAGGGAAGCAAAATGGGGGGCAGTTTGGCCGTAGCCAAAACTGAATATTGAGGCCGCCTTGTGGGGCGAGGAAATTCCGCTGTCGTACAAGGTTCGACAGCAGTTTTGATGTTAAACAATTGGTACAAGCGGCGGGTCAGTTCAAACCAGGTTGCCTGCCCGCTGCCCGCCAAATGGTAAATGCCATAGCTTTGAGTTTCGATCAATCGCGTGATGGCGTCCGCCAAATGCGGCGCGTAGGTCGGCGAACCATGCTGATCATTGACGACGCGGACGGATTCTCTGTGTTGCTGCGCCAGCATGGCTTTGGGAAAGTTTTTCGCGGTGGCAGGTTCGTGGTGATACAGCCACGCTGTCCGTGCGATGTAATGCCTTGGGTTTAGCTCCGCGACGAATTGCTCCCCGGCCAGCTTGCTGCGTCCGTACACCGACAGCGGATTTGTGGGATCAGATTCCACGTAAGGCCGAACGCCAAATCCATCAAACACATAATCGGTCGAAACCTGAACCAAGGGAACTTCCAGATCAGCAGTTGCCACAGCCAGATTCCGTGGCCCTTCGGCATTCAACTGAAAAGCTCCGGTTTCGTCACTTTCTGCGCCGTCAACGTTTGTGTACGCCGCGCAATTGATAACCACTTCCGGGCGATGAACGGCAAGCGCGGCGCGAACTTGCTCAAAATCTGTAATGTCCAGTTCGGTGCGCGTCAGCGCGACAACTTCATGACACGTCAACGATATATGCAGTGCAGAACCAAGCTGTCCGCCCGCGCCTGTAATCAAAACTTTCATATCGAGAATTCAATTTGGGAACCACAAAAAGCACAAAAGGCACAAAACTTTGTGTGCTTTGTGATTGCGGCCTGCTGAATAAAACAAAAGCCACTGTCTCAGCTCACGTACTTTCTAATTTGTACTTTGGGGGCCCCAAAATTGATCAACATTCCATGTCTGATTCGTGCGGCCTTCATGTAACCGAACAACTGTGCCGTGTGCTCATCTATCAAGTTCCGACAAGCTTTCAGCTCGATAATAATCTGATCTTCAACAACCAAGTCAGCAGAGTAAAGGCCGATCGGTGTTCCATATTCATCAAACACTTGCAACGTGTGTTGCTGAGAAACTTTCATTCCTGTCTTAGTAAGACGATGGACCAGGGCGTTTTCATAAACTTTTTCAAGATAACCACTTTTCAGATAAACGTGAATGTCATAAGCAGTCTGCCGGATAACATCGCACAACTTCAAAACTTCACCATCACTCATCAGTTGTACTGATAAATCCATACGCCCTCCAAGTTTTTTTGTGCCTTTTGTGCTTTTTGTGGTTACCTACATGTCTTCAAACCTCGGCAACACATCCATCAGTTGCAGCAGAGGCTTTGCCAACAAATCTTTCTTCAACAAAATC
>CAYLJQ010000408.1:0-6548 GCA_964383955.1 uncultured Heliomicrobium sp.
CCGGCAACCAGCACTTGCAAACCGCCTTTCGCCGGTTGAAACAGAACGGGCGTCGAAAATCCACGCGTGGCGTCAGGACGTTCCAGCCGCCATTTCACTTTGCCAGTTTTCTGATCAACGGCGACGAAAAACGAACCGCTTTCGGAATCGCAATTCAGCAGCACCAACCCTTCAGCCAGCACAGGCGAAGCGCCCATTCCAAACGGATTGTTGAATGGTCCAAGCGGTAACCGCCAGCGCTCTTTGCCGTCGCGATCAAAGGAGATCATTCCGAAGTCCGTAAAAAAGGCAAAGACGTTTTGCCCGTCGGTGACGGGAGAAGGCGAAGCCGGAGAGTTTGATTTATGCAGGTCTTGTTTGCGCGGGCTTGGGACTTCGCGCTGCCAGACGATTTTACCTGTCGCGCGGTCCAAGCTGATGACGAACAGCTTGCTGGCCGTCTGATTGCGCTCGTAAGCTGTCAGAAAAATGCGATCCGCTGTCAGCACAGGCGACGAATGTCCCGGCGGCAGCGGCGTTTTCCAAACCACATTCTTATCGGGTCCAAACTCCGCAGGCAGATTGGCTGCCGTGGAAACGCCGGAACTATTCGGACCACGAAACTGCGACCAATCATCATTGGCTGACGATGCCCAACCGCCGAGCATCAAGAAGAACAGAAATCCTGTAACAACAGCCTGCCTGCATTGTGACATTGGGGTGATTCCTCATGACCAGATACGGTACCGCACGCATGAGCAAGCGGCTCCGTGTTAAGCAGTTAACCGCTTTCTCAAACGCGCGGTACCGTATCAGTTGAATTCGTTCTATTTGGCAAAACAATACAGCGTGCCTTTTGTGCGAATGTACAACTTGCCGTCGGCAATTGCAGGAGTGGCAAACACTTCATCGCCAAGCGCATTGACCGCCAGCACATCCCATTCGCCCGTGGCTTTGACCACCGAAACGGTTCCGTCCTGGCTGATCAAATAGACTTTGCCATCGGCGCCGATCGGCGAAGCGAAGTATTTATCAATCGCGCCTTTCAGCCTGCCCTGCTTGATGACATTGCCTGTCGCAGGATCAAAGGAAATCAGAATGCCACTGTCGTTGACCATAAACAGCGTGCCTTGATAAAGCAAAGTTGACGGAACTTGGGGCACTGGTTTTTGATACTTCCAGCGAATCGCCGTCGAAGTCATATCGCCCTGCCCACCGAGCTTGATGGAAAGCAATCCATTTTCCGACGACATCATCGAGCGAAAAACGTCCCAGTCTTTTGTATCCAGTTTGGCGTCGCGGTTCAAATCAAACGCGTCGAAGCCGTAGCCCGCATGAAGCACGTTGTCCATTGGACTGGGCGGGTCCAATTTCTTGACCTCGTCTCGTCCGACAAAACCGTCCTTGTTTGCGTCGTAGCGTTTCAGCCCTTCTTCAAAACTGACGGTGGGGATTTGCTTGCCGGGTTGATTCAGCGGAAAGCCCCAACCGTTGATGTACAGATATTCGTTGTCGTAACTGGCCACAGATTTCATTTCGCAAGCCAGCCCGCGCACCCACCAAACACGTTTCCCATCGGCCACGGAATATGCCGAAACCTGAAAGGACTCTGGCAACACCAACTGCTTCGCGCCAGTTTTCGGCTGATAAATCATCGGCGTCGAATAGCCGGAAATGACTTCAGGGCGATCAATTTTCCAAACCTGCTTGCCGGTGTTTTTGTTGACGGCCACCATATACGCGCCGCCGTCCTGATCCACAGGCAGAATCACTTTGTCATCCACCAAAATGGGCGAAGCGCCATAGCCATAAAAAATGTTGGGAACGTCCATCGTCAAACGCCAGCGCTCTTTGCCGTCAGCAGTGAACGAGATCAACCCGAAATCCTGAAAGTACGCAAACACGTTTTCGCCATCGGTCACGGGACTGGCCGAAGCCGGACCGTTGACGTTTTCCAGCCGCCCGGTTTTGGCGCGCGGAACTTCTTTGCGCCAGAGTTCTTTGCCGGTCTTGCGATCCAGCGCGATGACAACCAGCTTGCCGGCTTTTTTGTCGCCGTCGTGCGCCGTCACAAAAATGCGCGTGCGCGAGAACACAGGCGATGAATGCCCGGGCGGCAACGGAGCTTTCCAAACCACGCTTTTGTCCGGGCCGAACTCCGTCGGCAAATTGGTTTCAGTTGAAATCCCGGTTCCGTTCGGCCCCCGAAATCGCGACCAATCCTCTGCGCCCAGCACAGGCAAACAACTGGCAGCGATCAAAATCGTGATCGTGATTGAGTTTCGTAATCGTAATTTGTTCATAAGCCCTCTGAATTTGGTTCAATGCCCTTTGGCATAACTTTCCAGCTTCGTCATCATCTCCTGCCTTTGCGATGATGAAATCAGTTTGCCGCCAACGATGACGGCGTGAATTCGGCGAGTATTTTCGATTGCTTGCAACGGGTCAGCATCCAGCAAAACCAGATCGGCAATTTTTCCAGTTTCAACGGTTCCGGAAGTATCCTGCTTGCGCATGAATTTCGCAGCCTTGCTTGTCGCAGATTGCAAAGCAGCCATCGGCGTCATTCCCGCTTCGACCAGCAAGCCAAGCTCTTCGTGCAAACTTGCTCCCGGCAAAACATAACCGTCCATCGCATCCGTTCCGGCCAGCAGCGGAACTTTGGCGCGAATCATCGCCGCAATCAGTTCGCGCGATTTGCCGAAGAGCATTTGTCGAAACGCAAAATCTTCGGCTGAACTGGCTTTGATCACCTCGGCTCGGCGTTTATCCCAGCGCGCACGCATCGAAGCCGGAGCAAGTTTCAGTGAATCATCATTGGGCAAATCACTTTCATTCAAAGGAGCAAAGCGTTTTCCCCAAATCGCCGTCGGCACAACATGAATCTGATTTTTGACGAACAACGCGAAAAGCTCTTCACACTTTTTCGCGTCATACGTGGTCGCTATCGCTCGTTGCAAGTCACGCTGCCGCTGGCGCAATTGCTGGCGATTGGCATTTTTATCTTCCGAAGCTTTCTTGATCGAAGCCAGCTCCGCTCGCAATTCAGATTCTTTGCTGGAACAAGCCAGCATAATTCCAGCATCGCCGGGTAAAACGGGTGAAACGTGTTCGACGCTTCGTTGCGTGGATCGCGCAACGTCAAATGCGCTGACGGCTTCCGGGATGTGACCGGCGACCGGGGTTCCAGCTTTCTGCGATTCATCAACAACTGCTCGCCAGGTTTCCAGTGACAAACCGGCTTGGACTTTGATGAAGTCAACGCCGTCGGTTTTCAATTTGCGAACCGCTTGCCGTGCTTCGGCTTCATTGGCTACGGGCTGAAAATTCACGTCCGCCGGTTGCGGGCCATCTACAAATGGCCCCGGAGCAAAAATGCGCGGCCCGACAACCTGTCCGCTGGCAATGGCGTTTCGCAATTGCTGAATGCGCTGCCAATCGCCACCCATCTCCCGAACCGTTGTCACTCCATAAGCCACCAGCATCGGCGCAAGCAATTCTGTTGTTCCGGCTTGATCAACAGCAATCGTCAAATGCAGATGCGAATCCCATAAACCCGGAATCAGAAACTTGCCAACGGCGTCAACGATTTCAGCGTTTGCCGGAATTTTGACTTTGCCGGTTTTTCCGATTGCTGCAATGCGGTTGCCGTTGACGACAACCGTCATGCCGGTTTGCGTCGGCTTCCCGGTTGCGTCAATGACGTTGACGTTTGTGATTACCAAAGAGCGAATTTGTTGAGTTGAAAATCCAGACAGCGCGACAAACAGAATTGCCGAAGCAATCAAGCGACGAATCATTTATTGAAACTCCATTCAAGCCATAACGGCCAATGTGCCGAGCAGAGGTTCAGCCCAGGCGGCGTCTCCCAGCACGGACAGTTTATTTCTGGCTTGGTCGCGCGAAAGCCCTTTTGTCATCAAACGCCAGGCAGTGTCCTGGTCAAATTCAATTCTGCAAACCACTTTATCAGACGAGCCGGAAAACAATTGCCAACCATCTACATCTTTTACCAAAGTCCAAACATCGCCCGCTTCCCCGGTGATCACAATGCCGATTTGTGTGCCCGCTACGGCTGGCGTGGCGTTGTAATTCACCGGCAAAGCGCGCACAAACGAATCCAGGACGGGATGCAGCCATTTGCGGCTGTACAAAGCCGGAGCGCCGACAGCATCGCGAATCTGTTGCTGGTGGTGCCACTTTTCCGTGTATTCGCGTGCAACGTCGAACCAGTTCTGCGAAGTTTCTTCGCCCGCCCATGCGACGCCGAACAGCGCGGGCGAATACGGATCAAGCGATTTGAAAAGCGCCGTGACCTCAGCACCAGTCACCGCAAGAAATTCAATCAACAATTGCGGGCTGATTCGTTTGGTCGCTTTGATCCAATCGGCATTAAGCTGATTCAGAAAGCCAACCAGGTCAGCATAACTTTCAATCGGTTTGTCCGGCGGAACCTGTGGAGCGTTGTCGCGCTGAAACGACAGCCGCCGTATGTCGCTGTCCAGCAAATGCGCGGCGAGGTCACGCACCAGCCACGAACCGGCAACGGTCGGTTTATACCAATCTTCGGCAGACAAACCACGAAGCAGAGTCAGAAGCTCTTCGTGAATTTCGCCGAACAAATCAGCGACAAAAATTGGTTCGACAGGTTTCATGACAATTCTAAAACCCGCTCCCTATTGGTCGCGGTACTGATTCAGCATTTGCGCCGCGATTTCTTTGAAAAGCTTGGCGCAGACGGTTTCGGTCAAGTTCGACACATCCATTCGCGGGTTAAATTCGTTAATGTCCGCTCCGACGATCTCTGCATTCAAATTTAGAATCGTGTTGATCGCTTGTCGTGAAGAAAGCCCGCCCGGTTCACGGTGCGAAACTCCCGGAGCAAACGCCGGATCAAGCCCGTCCATATCGAATGAAATGTAAACCGGCGTGTCGAAATCAATCGGCCAATCGTCGCGATAATCGCGCATTTCAATCACTTCGACGCCAAAGCGTTCGGCTTGCTGGCGCGTATGATCGGTCATCGTGCGAATGCCAACCTGCACCAATCGTTCGACCAGGCCTTCTTCCATAATTCGGGCAAACGGACAGGCATGCGAATAACGATTGCCCTCAAATTCGTCGTACAAATCAGGATGGGCGTCAAACTGAAGAATACTCAACCGCCGATACTTTTTGGCAAAGGCGCGAATAATCGGATAGGTGATGGCGTGATCGCCGCCTAAAGAAATCGGTTTGAAGTCTTGTTCCAGCAACGCGGCAATCGTGGCTTCGATTCGCAAGCGCATCGCTTCGCCGTTTGTGGCTTCAATGTCTCCGGCATCGTGAATGGTTTCGCGGGTGACAGCGATGCCGGATTCACTGTAAGGATTGGAAGCTTCGGAAAACAACGCGGCGCGAATCAGCGGCGGAGCTTCGGCGGCTCCACGCATAAACGAGGACATCTCATCCCAGGGAATTCCGATCAGTGCTGGCTTCAATACAATTCCTTCTTATCAGTACCGCGCGCGGTAGCAAGCGGGTATTCGCTATTTACCCAAAACCCGCTTCCTACCGGTCGCGGTACTGACTTATTCAGCGGTTGTCGTCGTTCAAAGGATCAATTGTCGGCGGCTTGCCGGGCGCACGCTCTTCCAGATGATCTTTCAGCTTCAACAACGGAACGCCTTCGATCCACCATTTCGGAGCCGACTTGCCCATCAGGTAATGGTCGAAAAATTCGCGCATCCGAACGGTGTAATCTTTCATGTTCGCCGGAACGCGCAAACCGTGATTTTCGCCCTTGTACTGCAACATCACGACGGGCTTTTGCAGTCGCCGCAGTGTGTTGTAGTAGAAAATGCCTTGCGTGAAATCCACGGCTCCGTCTTTGTCGTTGTGCAAAATGACCAGCGGAGTTTTGACATTCTTGGCATGCGTGATCGGCGAATTGCGCTGATAGGCTTCTGGAATGTCCAGCGGGCTGCCGGTGAATCGCCCCTGGCTGCTTTCAAAAATCGCCATGTTGCCGCCGCCGCTGTTCCAATAGATCGAATTGTACATCGTGATCATTTCGGTCAGCGGAGCGCCCGCCACCGCCGCCGCAAAAGCATTGGTTTGCGTCACTAAAAACGAAGTTTGATAGCCGCCCCACGAATGCCCCTGAATGCCAACGCGATCTTTGTCCACGATGCCGGTTTTGATCGCCGCTTCCAGCGCAGGCAACACGCACCAGACAGCAGACATTCCGGGATCGTTCACCTTGTAGACAATGTCCGGCATCAACACGGCGTAGCCATTGCTGGTGTAGGTCGTCTTGTTGAATCCGTTATAAGTCGGCACGGTGTAGTTGTTCAGCCCTTGGGACAACTTTTCGTAAATGTAAACGATGGTCGGATAGCTCTTGCCCGGCTGGTAATTCGCGGGCAGAAACAGCGCGCCTTGCAGCTTATCGCCTTTGGCCGAAGTGTAATCAATCAGCTTCGCGCCCGATGACCAGAGAAAGTCTTTCTGCTGAGCATTAGCCGTCGTGATTTTTTTGCCGTCGGCCAGCATCGCATTGGCGGCGTAATAATCCGGCGCATCCTGAT
>CAYLJQ010000409.1:0-6531 GCA_964383955.1 uncultured Heliomicrobium sp.
GTGAAAATTTCGCCGTTTCCATCGGGTGTTTCGTTGTTCGGCCCTTCTTTGGCGGCGGCAAATGCTTGCGCCCCACCTGTCACGGCTTTGAAGTTTTGTCTTGTCGAAACGAACGCGATGACTGAACCGTCATCGTTAATCGTTGGCGAGTAATTGCTGAAAATTCCCTTGATAAATTCGGTATCGCTGTTCTTTTCGGTATCCGTGATACGACTTATGGTTGCTGTCGTCGCATTGCGAGGCAGGTCGGCAATGTAAATTTCATAGTTGCGATCAGCATTGGTTGTCCCGCCCAGATCGGCATTCGAAACGAAGACGATCTTTGTGCCATCGCCGCTAATGGCTGGCGTTTCGTTGTTGATGAAAGTCGTGACCTTGTTTACATCCGTCGTGTCTTCCTTCAGATCAGCAGTGTTTGTAATCTGAATGATGCTGCGCGAATCAACGTCATAAACCCAAATGTCTCGATTGCTGTCTACGTTGTTGCCGTTGTAATCGTTGATTGAGTCAAAAACGATGCGCTTGCCGTCATTGCTGGCTCCGCGAATCTGGGTGCCAATCACATTGGGTGTTACAGGCAGCAGGGCAATGGAAACTTCATCGGTTGCAGTTGTTTGTTGTGCGGTGGTGCGGTTGAGAGCGGCAACAAGTCCAAAGATGCTGGCGATGACAATGAATGAAAGCAGAAAAAATCTTTTCACGCTCAAAAACTCCTTGATCGAAACGCTTCGCTACGGGGCAGCTATGTCGTACACCCTGTCCGAGCATGTCTTATTTGCTATATTGTCTGTTGAGATTGGTGTCGAATTTCAAGCGGCGGATTATACCGAAAGCCCCACTTGGTGTCGAATTGGCGAACTGGACGTTGCAGAAGTTTCCTGCGTCACCCTGCTCCCATTCTTATCCGTTCGATGAACGGCTGGTTATAGGCGCTCTTGCGAAACAAAATCGGGGACGCGCTCTAGAGCATGTCCCCGATTTTCTGTGATCAGCGATTTATTCCGGCTGGAATCTGACCGGGTTGCCGCTTTCCCAAATAGCCATTAAGCCGCTTTGGGACTGATATATTGATCATATTGGCGAAACGGTTCCCAGTTTCGTTTGTCTTCAGTCACAACCGGTTCCGGGAATCGGTCTTCAATATTGATCATTTCTATCGCTTCGATATAAACCCGATCCAGATTTTCCGGGTCAAACCCATTCTGGTGACAGGCTCGAACGTGGCGTCGAACGATTGCGTCAACTTTGCGACGTTTCGCATCCGACAGTTTATTCACTAGTTTCAATGTATCACTTGTAATTTTCGTCATCTCTAATTTCCCCCTTCTGACATTTTTAAATCTATTGTCATTTAGAATCTCACTGCCTGAAAGACTTACGCCTTCTCAAGCTCCCGGATTCCTCTTAGCAAAGCCAATCTGTGTTCCATTGAACGCAAAATATACTCTCGATTGTCATAATTCGTGGTCGAAAATCTCTATCTTTCAGGTAATTAATATTCTGCGATCGAAAATCAATCACCTACCAGAGAAGTATATGTATTTATTGAGTTTGTTCCGTGTCAAAACTGACAAACCCGGTCAGACCAGCCAGCCATGCTTGACGGGGTGAAAACCTGTGGGGCACACTGCCGGGGCTTTCACTCGACGATCTTGAATCATCTTTGCTATCAAACAATATGCCAAAATTTGAGCATCACATTTTTGTTTGCACCAATCAGCGTCCCCCGGAAAATCCACGAGGGTGTTGCGATCCGGATGGCCTTGGAAGTTTGCAGTTGGTTTTTAAGCAGGAACTGGCTGCACGCGGGTTAAAGACATCGGTCAGAGCTAATCGCGCAGGTTGCCTTGACCAGTGCGAGCATGGGCCGACCGTGGTTGTCTATCCGGAAGCTGTTTGGTATGGCGGCGTTGCACCGGCAGATGTGCCGGAAATTATTGAATCCCATATTGTTAACGGGATGCCTGTTGAGCGATTGGTGTTGGCTGATGAATGCATCAACACGGCAACCTGCTCTCACAAATCAAGCCGATAGTCGAATTAACATACTCTGTCCCAGCAGTTACTCCTGCTCACATGCAAAACGAAGATTACGAATATTTGTACGCTCTGGAAGAACGGTTCTGGTGGTTCGCTGGCATGCGCGAAATAACTGCCAGCCTGCTCGATCCATTTCTTCCACCTGCGGACAGAACCATTTTGGATGCAGGTTGCGGGACAGGGGGGAATTTGGAATGGTTGGTACGGTATTCCGGAAAAGGCCACATCATTGGAATTGATCCGGTTCCGTTGGCCATTACGTTTTGCCGCGAGCGAAATCATCCGATGTTGTCGCTCGCTTCGGCGACGGATTTGCCATTTGCTGACGAATCATTTGATCTGGTTACGAGCTTTGACGTGCTGGTGCAAATTCCGGGCGAAGGCACGGACGATCAATCCATTGAAGAAATGTGGCGCGTGCTGAAACCTGGCGGAATCGGATTTGTACGCGGGCCGGCCTACCGATGGATGCGTAGCGGACACGATGAAGCCCTGGACACCGTGCGGCGATACACACTCAGCGAGTTACGCGGAAAATTGGAGCGCGTGGGATTCAATGTGCTGCGGGAAACTTATGCCAATAGTTTTTTATTTCCAGCAGTGGCTGTCAGGCGATTGTTGTTTAAGCCCTTGGGGCTGGCTGATGGCGGTTCGGACGTGAAACCGTTGCCGCCGAATTTGGAATGGCTGAATCAATTGCTGACTAAATTTCTTCTTGCCGAAGCAAAGATCTTGCGAAATCCGCGGGCCAAATTGCCCGCCGGATTGTCGGTCATTTGCATCGTTCAAAAGCCAGCCAGGAACTGAAAGAAGTTAGACCTGTTCGCTAGCCTTGGTCACCGTTCGCGCGCCGAAATTCAATCTGGAAAACAACACCAGCCGCAACCATAACGCGAAAAAGTCGAACGCCGTTTTGCCGACCCGGCGAAAGGTGAAAAACTGCGATTGGCCATGCATTCGCGGGTAATGGTGAACTGGAGTTTCGGTAAACCGGCAGCCTGCGCGATGGAGTTTGTAAATCATTTCCGTGCAAACGACGCCACTGGTTGAAACCAGGTTAATGCTTTGAATCGCTTGCCGCCGCATCAACCGAAAATCGCAATCCACATCGCGAATCGGCAAACGGAACAGCATCCGCGCCAGCATTTTGTACATTGCACCCAGCACCACGCGGCGTTTGGCATCCGACCGTTTGATCTTGTACCCATTTACAACATCCACATTGTTGGTCATCAAGGGAATCAGATTGGCGAGTTCGCTCGTGTCATATTGCCCGTCGCCGTCCGTGTAAAAAACCAGATCTTTGGTTGCGGTCAGAAACCCTGTCCGCAAGGCTCCACCGTAGCCGCGATTGCGCTGATGATGAACCACGCGAACGGCGGAGTTTTTTCGAGCTAGTTCATCCAGTACAGCAGCCGTGCCGTCGCTGCTGCCGTCATTGACGACAATTACTTCGTAGTCATCAGCAAACTGCGGCAAGATGGCCAAAGCTTTGTTGACCATTTTGCCGATTGAGTTCTGGTCGTTATAAGCCGGAAAAAATACACTGATGCTCGGACGTCGTTGCTGAACAGTTGGGGTCATACTCTTATCTCTTTATTTTTAACGGGTTGCTAGTTTGGCGAGCGCTTTGTAACACACCTCGCCGAAAACGGCCAAGTCTGCTTTTGTCGCTGGGACAGGGTTCGATTTAGAATCAATGCAATGACATCAATTTTAGGCAAAACCGAAGACGAGTTGATTGAATTTTCCCGCCAGCTTGGCGAAGCGCCGTTTCGCGGCAAGCAGCTTTATCAATGGATTTATGCTCGCCGCGCGCTGGATTTCGAGCAGATGACCGATCTGTCAAAACTGCTGCGCGAAAAACTCAGCCAGACGGCAGTTGTCACCGAAACCAAAATCGAACGAGTTTTCTATTCCAGCGATGGAACGCGGCGTTATCTGTTGCGGCTGGGCGATGGCCGCGAAGCCGAGGCAGTTTTTATGCCCGAAGAACGCCGCGACACCATTTGCATCAGTTGCCAGGTTGGTTGCGCCGTCGGCTGCAAGTTTTGCATGACGGCTCAGCTTGGTGTGAAGCGAAATATGACCGCGGGAGAAATCATTTCGCAGGTCGTGATTGTGCTGAACGAAGTTTATGGCGTTGGCGCAGAAACTCCGCACGGCACGAATCTGGTGTTTATGGGCATGGGCGAAAGCTTTTTGAATTATCAGGAAGTGATGCAATCCATTCGTGTAATGGCCGATCAGAAAGGCTTGGGAATCAGCCCGAAGCGCGTGACGGTTTCGACTTCCGGCATCGTGCCGCGCATTTACGACTTTGCCAACGAAGCGGTTCGTCCGCATCTGGCCATTTCGTTGTCGTCAACAACTGAAGAGCAGCGAAACGATCTGATGCCGATCAACCGAAAATACACGCTGGCAGATTTGATGAGAGCTTGCCGTGAATATCCGCTGGATGAACGCGAGCGGATGACGTTTGAGTATGTGATGCTGGCTGGAGTGAATGACAGCGATGAAGATGCCCGGCGATTGGTCAAACTGCTGAACGGAATTCGATCCAAAGTGAATTTGATCCCGCACAATCCCGCGCCGGAATTGCCCTATCAGGCGTCATCAATGCCGCGCATTCTGGCTTTCCAAAAAATTTTGACGGACAAAGATGTTCCGGCGTTCATTCGCCGACCGCGCGGGCAGGATATTTCGGCTGCTTGCGGTCAATTAGCCGCGCGGCATCAGGCGCAAGGCTAAATTTTACTTTGCTTTGCTGTCGCTTGTTTTGAAAGATCGGGCAATTGAATCTGTGTGGCTGCGAAGCGTGCCGAGGATGTTTTTCCTGCCGGTAAAATGCAGGACGTAAATTGTATTTTCGTCGCCACGCAGATAATAAATTCGCCCCGTGAAAGGCTGACCGCTGGTGGAAAAGTAGTCGTAAGACAGCAGCGCGCCAGACTTGCCTGCACCAATGACAAACTTTTCCAAATTGAGTTTGTCATATTTGGGCTGAAAACGAATGCGGTCCGATTCGTCTTTGGCTGCGTACTCCATCACTTCCATTTTGCCTTCTGCTTCTTCGATACGGCGAACTTTCAACGCGCCGTTCTCGCGGTTTTTGTACACAATGTTCACTTCGTTACGGCCAAGCCCGTCCTTGTTGACGATGCCCAGCCAGCCCGCAGGCAGCGAAATGGAATATTTTCCATCCGGGTCTTCAAACACTTCCTGAGCCAAAGCTTCAGCGGAAAAGACGACGGTCAAAAGTAAAAGCGAAAAAGCGAAAATAAAATTGCGTTTCATCAGGATGCACTCTCCTTCCAATTAACTTTTTTGCCAGAAGCGGGATCAATCATTGCGCGAAATTCTGCGCGTCCGAGCGTATGAACGAGCACTTCACGTTGAATTGCAATCAAACCGTCTACGCCGATTTCTGCTGCAGCGATCAGGTCATTCATCTGTTCGCGACTGAACGGCTCGGTTTCCGCGGTCCCCTGGATTTCGACAAAACGGCCGTCGCCGGTTCGCACCACGTTCATATCCACTTCGGCGGCAGAATCCTCGACATAATCCAAATCGAGAAGTGCTCGTTCGCCGACAATGCCTACGCTGACCGCCGCAATAAAATCACGCAGCGCCGGGCGGGAAATCTTGCCAAAATCAAACAGCTTTTCCAGCGCCAGCACCAGCGCGACGAACCCTCCGGTGATCGAAGCCGTGCGCGTGCCGCCATCGGCTTGAATCACGTCGCAATCCACCGTCACGGTTCGCTCACCCAGCGCAGCCATATCCACAACTGACCGCAAGCTGCGGCCAATCAGCCGCTGAATTTCATGCGTTCGCCCTGACAGGCCGCCCCGGCTAATTTCGCGCGGCGTACGTGTGTGCGTTGCGCGCGGCAGCATGGAATATTCCGCCGTCACCCAGCCGACGCCTTTGCCTTTCAAAAAACCGGGTACTTTGTCTTCAATTGTCGCCGTGCAGAGCACGCGTGTGTTGCCGACTTCGATCAGCACGGAACCTTCGGCATATTTGGTAAAGCCGCAGGTCATTTTGACAGGTCGCAAATCCAATGGGTGCCGACCGTCGTTACGAATTTTGTTTTCAGAGTTTGTCATGTCCCCAGACTTCCACCGCTTCCAGATGTTCCAGCGGCGCGCCTAAAATCCTTTCCGCAATTCGATGAAATCGTTTGGCTGCGTCGGTCACATAAAACCGGCTTTGCGGCGGTTCGCTGTCCGTGTCCAACCATCCAGCCTGTTCCAACAATTGAGCCGTTTCTTCTGCCACAGCTTCGGCAGAATCAATCAGCGTCACTTCGCTGCCCATCGTTTCAGCGATGACATTTTTCAGCAGCGGATAATGCGTGCAGGACAAGGTGACGACATCGGTGCGCCGCCCGTCGCGTTCGACGAAGCAGGGCGCGATTTCGGCGGCGAGCGCCTCGTCGGAGACGCCTTCGCCGCGCAGATGCGCCTCGGCCAGCGGGGCGAGCCC
>CAYLJQ010000410.1:0-6519 GCA_964383955.1 uncultured Heliomicrobium sp.
CTTCCAGCCATAGAAGCTCATGTTCTGGCTCGTTATCCAGCGGAGTTCCGAATTGCGCTGCAAAGTAAGAGCAGTGAAATTCCCAATGCATGCTGCCGTCTTTTTCGCTGAAGAATTGAACTGCGCTGCCTAGGAATTTTCCGATGATAACTTCGTGTGCGCATTCTTCGCAGACTTCGCGCGCCAGAGTCTGTTCAGGGAATTCGCCTGCTTCGATTCCGCCACCGGGAAGAAAGAACCCGTTTTTCACTTTGACCGAAGCAAATCTGCCGCGTTCGTCAAAAATCACGGCGTAAGCTCCAAGACGACGGCGATATGTAAGTTCTGATTGGAAGCTTCCGAAAGTCGGTTCATGCATCATTGTTTTCAACGCAAAGTCGCAACGGCTCAAAGAAATGTTTGACCATGAACCACCAACTGTTTCTAGCAAAAATCCCTTTGCGGATTTGCTTTCTGGCGTCTTGGCGTTACTTCCTTTTCTAATCCCAATTGATTTTCATTGCGCGTCGGACTTCGCCCATAATCCGTCCAGCTTCTTCGCGCGCGCGTTTAGAACCTTCCAGAATGACATCGCGAACTTCGTCCTGATGCTGGCGGTAATAATTGACGCGCTCCGTGATCGGAGCCAGATAATCCACCATCGCTTGTGCCAGCGCCTTTTTGCGATCCACGCAGCCGATGCGCGCGTTGCGGCAATCATCGTCGAATTGATCCGCGACTTCCGCCGCGACAAACATCCGGTGCATTTTGCAAACGTCACAGTCTTCAGGATGGCCGGGATCAACTTTCTTGACGCGCGTGCGGTCTGTGATCATCTGGCGAACTTTGGCTTGAATCACATCCGCCGAATCGGAAAGCTCGATGGTGTTGCCGTAACTTTTCGACATCTTGCGCCCATCGGTTCCAGTCAGCTTCGGCGAAGCGGTCAACAGGGCTTCCGGTTCGGGAAAAACATCACCGTAAAAATTGTTGAAGCGGCGCACGATTTCTCGCGTCAGTTCAACGTGCGCAACCTGATCCTGGCCGACCGGAACGTAATGCGCTTTGTACATGCAAATATCCGCAGCTTGCAGCACCGGATAACCCAGAAAGGCGTAATTGCCCAAGTCTTTGTCAGTAATGTTTTCGCGCTGCTCTTTGTAAGTCGGCACGCGTTCCAGCCAGCCCAAAGGCGTGACTGCCGAAAAGTACATGTGCAATTCAGCGTGTTCGGGAACAAGCGACTGAACGAAGATTGTGGCTTTGTTCGGATCCAGTCCCGCAGCCAGCCAGTCCGTCACCATCACGACAGTGTTTTCATGGATTTTCGAGGTATCGGCGTAATCCGAAGTCAGCGCATGCCAGTCGGCCACAAAATGAAAGCTTTCGTAGCTGTCCTGAAGGCCAACCCAGTTTTTCAGCGCGCCTTCATAATTGCCCAGGTGAAGTTTCCCGGTCGGGCGCATTCCACTAACGATTCGTTTTTTCATGGAAGTTGTCAGGATCGGCTTACCACATGCCGTAAAGCGTCTTGATGACGGCGACCATCACGGGGGTGAAGATGTAGCTCAGCACGCCAAGCCACATCAAGCCGATCAGGATAAAAAAGGAATAGGGTTTGATTTGTTCGTACAGCGGTCGAAAACTTTCCGGCAGGAAGGTTTCCAACACGTGGCTGCCATCAAGCGGCGGAATAGGAATCAGATTGAACACCGCCAGCGAGACATTCAGCAGCAGCATCACGCTCAAGAAGGTGCAAATTGGAACGAGCCAGCTAGAGCCTTCAGCAAGCGGAGTCACCATGTTGAAGCGTCCGCCTTGCATAAAACTGGGAACAACCGTGCCTTGCAACAACATAACTTTGAGCGGAATAAAACAGATGAGCGCCAGAATCAGATTGCTGATTGGCCCCGCAGCCGAAACTGTAATATTGGCCAAGTCTCTGTTCGTCCAGCGATTCGGGTTCACATCAA
Source organism: uncultured Heliomicrobium sp. (assembly GCA_964383955.1). GTDB lineage: Bacteria > Acidobacteriota > Blastocatellia > RBC074 > RBC074 > RBC074. Next base: position 1,953 of record CAYLJQ010000410.1, read on the forward strand.
CGGGTTTGGCCCAACCGATCAGCGGCGGCAAGCCTTGGGCAACCGTCAGGAATCCCAACAGGGGAATTGCCAAAGTGCCAATCGGATCAATGTGTGCCATCGGATTGAGCGAGATGCGGCCTTGCAAACGCGCTGTGTCATCGCCAAACCAATAAGACGTAACGGCATGCGCGGCTTCATGAACGGAAAGGGAAAGAATGAACGCGACGAAATAGAGGATCAAATCGCCAATTGGAACTGTAAAGAGAGAGTCGAAATTCAATGGCCAATCTCCTGTGAACTACCGTCTATTTTAACGAGCGGGCAAAGTAGCACGCGGTTTGAAACACTGTCAATTTTGGGTTCAGCCCGCTTCAGCCGATTCCAAAACTGTGATTTGAACTTCCAGCCGGACGGCTCTGCGAACGATTTCGCGCGACGAAACCAGGATCGCGCCGCGTTCAATTGCCAGTTCGTAAACGGTTCCGGTCAGGTCGTAATGCGGGATGGATTTTCTTTGAAACCATTCGCGGCGCAGTCCCAATTCGGCTGCGAATTCGTGAAGCTCTTCCAGCGAACTGTCCGAAACCAGATGGCCGCACCGGCGGTGCCAATACCGAAATGGCCCGCGGGCTCCGTTTTGAAAAGAATCAATCAGAATTGCCATACGTCGTTATTTGCTCGCAGTGGATTCTGTGGTCGCAGCTTTCGGCTTTGCAGGCTTGGATTTCGCCTTGTCTTTCTTGTCGGTCTTTTTAACTTTCGTTTTGCCGTTTGCTTTGGGCGCGGGTTTGGATTTCTTTTCAGCCTTTTCAGCTTTGCTGGTGACGGCTTCCGTCAGTTTGCGCTGCAACTCTTCCAGAAAAGCGATGGTGCGCTGAAGCTGCTTTTCAAACTTTTCTTCGCCCATTTTACGACGCGATTTTTTGATGACTTTTTTGACGCGTCCGACCAGGGCATCGCCAGTTTTATCCTTGGGCTCTTTTTTCTCTTTCACTTCTTTCACCTGTGCGGGTTTTTCCTGAGTTTTCGCCATAAAACTTCCTTTTTATTGATTTTGATTCCCAATCAGTTCTCTGATTTGATTCAAGTGTTTCGATGTGTGATCCAGGTAATCCTCGATCCATTGCCGCAGAGACAGCACGCCATACAAATCATGCTCAGCCGTTTGCTCCCAGACAGCATGGGGTTGGCTGGCCACAAGCTCTCCATTTTCGCGCCGGAGCAGGGCAAAGCGTGCCAGGACGGTTTCAATTTTGCGCTGCTGATACGCCAGCCGGTCACCCCAAACTTCCTGCTGATAGCCCCAAAGCCGCGTGCGATCCTGCGTGATGATTCGGCGAATGCGAACCGAAGCCAACAGCTCCGCGTCCGCCAGATGGCAGACCACCTGCAAAACTGACCAGCGGTTTTCACCCGGCTGGCGAACAATGACTTCAGCCGAAGCGCCGGAAACCACGTGCTCCAATTCATCGGCCTGCGCGGTATAACTTGATACCAGATTATCGTGTGGTTGCATGCGGGCAGGAGTATAAGCCAGCCGGATGGTGTGTGTCAGGTCTTAACAGGCGGCGACTGTTGTTTGACGCTTCCAGGTTGCCTGCCTATCATCCCTTCCTTCCACCCTAATCCGACTTTCAAGCGGGAGAACTACCAATGGCCGAATCAAGAATCGAAGTTTTCAAAAAAATGCTGACTGCCGAACCGAATAACACCACCGTGCGGTTCGGGTTGGCGAATGAATTGTTGAAGCTGGAACGGTTTGAAGAAGCTGCCGCCGAACTGCAAACCTACTTGAATCAGGCCGATGATCAAGGCAATGCGTACGGAAAACTGGGGCAGGCGCTGGAACGGCTGGGAAAATTTGACGAAGCGCGGCAAGCGTATCAGCAGGGGATTGCCGCCGCGACCAAACATGGGCATCCGGGAATGGCGCAGGATTTTGAAATGGCGTTGGCGGAGTTGCCGTAGTTCACGCAGGCTTATCCTGCTTTTGACGGACTGGTCGCTAAGCCTACAGATTGTTGAGTCGCGATTCGCAGCAACGTCCGTAGCGCTTCATTCACTGCTTGATCGTCCGTAAAAGCTACGGCTACATCAGGATCAAGCGTCACTCGCACCAGCTTTGCCGCTTCCGGATTGGTATGGCCGGGCCCTCGTTTGACGATTCGCATCTGCCTCAAATCATATTCAGGCAGCATATCGTCTTCTTCGTCAGAGTGATTTGAATTTTTCTTCTTCATAAACCTCTATCTCTTGCTTAGTTGCTTGGCGGGCAGAAATGATCCATGTCACGTCATTCCGTTCGGTGTACACGACCAACAAAATTCGGTTCTGAATTGATTCACCTATTATCCAGTATCGAAGCTCGTCGAATGAATGATTATCATCGGTTAGGACGACAAAGTATGGATCGTCAAAAACGGTTGTGGCTTCCTGAAACGTAACGCCATATGTTTGCGGATATTCCGCGCAGCCTTATTGTCATTCCAGTCATATTTCATTGCTTCTATGCAACTTCCATTGCTTTCGTGCGTTGCAAGTATGCCACGAAAATGACAACTGCGGAACAATCTGGCTGGTTCACATTACAGTTTGGGCTGATATTGGCGGTTGTTTTTCTGAAGGGAAATTTTGCGTAAGCAAAAAGAAGCGGCAGGCTTTTTAAGGGCCTGCCGCTTCTTTTTTGAGCTAGCGTTGTGGGCCAGCAGGTATGGGAACAAAGCCCGGTGAACCGTGTTGCCTGGTCAGAATAGTACTGCTCTGACTGAGTTGGATGTACCAGGTGCCGGTGGTGGAGCGCCAGACAGCAATGTCTGCCAATCCGTCTCCGTCAAAATCGCCGGGGACGGGAATGTCGCCCAATACGCTTCTGCCCCAGGGAACATCGCGTGTGGTGCCATCCGTGCTTTTGATGATGTGCCAATACGTCGTTGGACCATTCCAGATGGCGATGTCAGTTTTGCCGTCTCCATCGTAATCGGCAGGAACCGGGACAACGGTGCTATCACCAAGCAATTTCTGAACAACCCTATCATCATTGCTATATTTAATGTGCCAATAACCAGTAGACCGGCTGAAGACCGCCAAGTCGGCCAAACTGTCGCCATCGTAATCCCCCGGGACAGGCACAATCGCGGACAAGGAGGACGCTGGCAGAGACCAAAACACATTCTGTATTTGGTTGTCATAACTGCGTTTGATGTACCAGCGACCTTCATTTGCGCGGAATACAGCAATGTCTGTGAGTCCATCGCCATCGTAATCGGCGGGAACAACCAGGTCCGTACCCAACCCAAAGGGTACAGCCATCGTTTGATCGTCGCTGCTTCGTTTGATGTACCAAGTGGCGTTGGATCGCCGGAAAACAGCGGCATCCGCCTTTCCATCCCCGTCATAATCGCCTGGGGCGACAACATCGTTAAACGGATCGTAGGCTCTGCCCCAGTAAATGGATTGCAAGCTGTTGGTTGAACTGAGAATGATTTGCCAGAAGCTGGTATTCATTCCGTCCCAGACTGACAAATCTGTTTTGCCGTCGCCGTCGAAGTCGCTGATTGCGCTGCCGGCCCCGGTGCAGCCAAGTGCCGCACGAATCATCTCGGCACAATCAATCAGCGGCTGGCCTTGAGCAGGAGTAAGTTTCCCGCTTTGGATGAATGCCTCCACCTGATTGATAAACGCGCCGAGTTTGTTACAGGCAGCCGTGATATGCCCTTTTTCCAAATCTTTCTTTGCGTTTTCCAGTTTGGAGATCAAAGCATTGGCATTGCCGTTGTTCAGTGGCGGAACCAACGCCTGCACCATTGCGATCAACTCATCAATTTTCTGAATTGGTGTTTTGACTGTAACCGTGAAGCTGCAGCTTGCGGGATTGCCAGCCGCATCCGCCACGTTGCAGGTGACGGTTGTCATGCCAAGCGGGAATGTGGAACCGGAAGCAGGACTGCAACTTACCGAGCCCACTCCTGAGCAGTTGTCCGACACCGTGGGCGCTGGATACGAAACCGGAATCGGAGAGCTTGAGATTGCCACAGCATTGCTTGGGCAAGTGATGGTCGGGTTCTGGTTGTCGTTGACCGTTACCGTGAAGGTGCAGGATTGAGCACCGATGCCGGTTGTGCAGGTAACGGTGGTCACGCCCTTCTGGAAGGTCGAGCCTGAAGCGGGCACGCAGGTCACCGTTCCGCAGGTTCCGGTTGTTGTTGGCGCAGGATAGGTCACCACTGCGGTGCAAAGTCCCGGAGCCGTGTTTGCTGTTTGATTCCCCGGACAGGTGATGGCGCAGGGAACGACGTTGACCGTGAAGGAGCAGGTCGCGTCGGAGCTTTGTGCGCTGGTGTCGCTGGCCGTGCAGGTGACGGTCGTTGTTCCCACCGCGAAGGTTGTTCCCGATGCCGGAACGCAATTGACCGTCGGGGCTCCGCAGTTATCGGCTGCCGTCGGCGCCGGATAATTGACCACAATCGGCGCGTTGGAAGACACCGTTTGATTCGCCGGACAGGTAATCGTCGGAGCTTGTGTGTCGTTGACCGTGACGGTGAAGGTGCAGGTTCCGGTGTTATTGGAAGCGTCGGTCGCGGTGCAG
>CAYLJQ010000411.1:0-6496 GCA_964383955.1 uncultured Heliomicrobium sp.
GTTATGGCACTTATTACTTGGATAGTACTCGGCCTGATCGTGGGATTCAGCGCCAGCAAATTAATCAATAAGACGGGGGAATCCCTGCCGATGATTCTGATCCTGGGAATCGCTGGCGCTGTGACCGGCGGCGAGTTCTTCAACAAATTCTGGCTGGTTGGCGAAAAAGGGGTCAGCTTCGGCGGCATATTGATGTCTGTCGCCGCCGCTGTGCTTTTTCTGGTCATTTACAACGCCCTGCAAGACAAATCCTCAAAACACGCTGTCTGACAAACGACAAGCCTGGAAATTGAACAAGAAAGAAAATCGGCCCGGGAGTAAGCACAATCATTTTGGGTCGAGTTTTACGATTTCCTGCCGCTGATCGTTTCCAGTTCCCAACCTCTGCCTGGTTCTTCAATCCAGTTCTGCCCAGCCATCATTCTTTCCAAACTTGTCCAATATTGGACGGTCACCCATCTAAACCTGGCCGATGATGCTGGTACTCCCTTCGTTATAGCTGGCGATTCATAAAGGTGGCGAGCATTCGTCACATATCGAAAGCGAGCGAGCAGGGATACAAATTTTGAAAAGGGAAATATGAAACGTAGATCAATCATCAGAATCGTCGCTGTGTTCTGCCTGGCTTTGTCGGCCAGCCTGGCCACACAAGCGCAAACGAGGAACAGCATCAAGGATCAGATTCAACAGTCAGACAAGGCCGCAGAAGTCTTCCGCGAAATTATGGGCACGCCGGACAAGGGGATTCCACAGGAATTGTTGGAGAACGCCGAATGCGTTGCGGTTTTTCCTTCTGTTATCAAAGCCGGGTTTATTTTTGGCGGGCGCGGTGGACGCGGTGTCGCCAGTTGCCGCATGGCAACGGGCTGGAGCGCTCCGGCTTATTTCAATCTGGGCGGTGGCAGCTTCGGATTGCAGATCGGCGCGTCATCAACCGATTTCGTCATGCTGTTTATGAACAAAGACGGGCTGAACAGTCTGTTGTCAGATGGGTTCACGCTGGGCGGTGACGCTTCAGTGGCCGCCGGGCCGGTCGGACGCCAAGCCGGGGCTTCGACCGATCTGAAGCTTAATGCGCAGATTCTTTCTTATTCGCGCAGCAAAGGATTGTTTGCCGGACTGGAACTGAAGGGCGTGGTCATCAAACCGGACAAAGATGATATGCGCGAGGTGTATGGCGAAGGCGTTTCGACCAGGAATGTCCTGAAGGAAAACAAGGCGAATGCCCCGATCTCGGTGCGCGCTTTCCCAATTGCACTCGGCGGCTTCTCGACACGCGTTGCTGAGAGATAAGAATGTGGGGACGAAAGAAACAATCAACCCGATTCCTTGTACAGGCATAGGCCGGAATTGGGATTCAAGAGAAGGAGAGCAAATGAACATTACCAGATGGATCACAGTCAGCGCGCTGTGTTTGATAACACTCGCTGGCGCCGTTTCGGCACAAACTGTCGAGACCCCGAATGGCACTCGCTGGATTGCGGCCAAGCGGCAAGTGCTGGCGGTCAAATATAACGAAAACAAGCAGACCTCCGTCGCCATGCTGGGCACGGCCATCTCTCCGCGAGTGATGGGCAAGGCCGATGTCGAATACAAGAAGGGCCGCACGAACGTCAGGCTTGAAATGGAAAGCTTCGACAACCCGCAATCACTCGGCGGATTTTACACCGCCTATATTCTGTGGGCAGTGGCTCCGGAAGGACAGGCTGAAAACCTGATGGAGTTGCCGATCGGGAAGAAATTCAAGATTGAGTCAACAACGAAATTTCAGACCTTTGGGTTGATCATTACCGCTGAGCCGCATTCCCGTGTGGAACTGCCGAGTGCGGTGATCGTCGCCGCGAACAGCTTGCGCAAAGGCACGGAAGGCGCGCTTTCGACCAGCGAGATTGAATACAGCGGCGATCCGGGAACTTTCTACGCTATCTTCACGCCAAATTCTCCTTCATCTAATGCTGATTACAACACGCCGCTGATGATTCTGGGTGCGCGTCGCGCAGTCGAAATTGCGCAGCGGGCTGATGCGAAGCATTACGCCGAGCAAGAGTTGCGGGATTCGGAAATGAAGCTGGCCACGCTGGAACAGGCCTGGCCGCGTTCACGCAAGGCGTCAGACCTTCGCGATAACGCCAGGAAAAATAGCGGACTGGCACACGACGTCATGCGCATTGCCGAACAGGCGCGAAAGCTGAGCGTTGAGCGCAGCGATCAAGCCAGACTTACCGCCGAGCGCCAGCGGGCTGGCGACAACATTGCCCAGGCCAATTCAGACGCGGACCGCGCTCGTAGCGACGCTGATCGGGCTGCGAACGATGCGGTGCGCGCCAGAATCGAAGCCGCACGCGCAAAAGCTTCCGAACGCGATCAAGCGACGCGTGCCGCCGATGAAGCAGCAGCAGCGCGGTTAAGAGTCGAGCAAGCGCAATCCGAAACGGCACGTGCCAAAGCCAATGAAGGCGTGGCGCGCGACGATGCGGACCGCGCACGCATGCAAGCCGAAGAGGCAAAACGTGAACGGGACGCTGCACAGCAAAGTCTCTATGTTTCGCTTTCTGCGATTCTGGAAACCAGACGCGACGCTCGCGGGCTGATCGTCAATCTTTCTGACGTTTTATTCGATACCGGCAAAACCACGATTCTGCCCGGCGCGCGCGAAAAGCTAAGCAAGCTGGCCGGCATTCTGTTGGCCTATCCGGGCATGTACCAGGTGGAAATTGAAGGACACACCGATTCAGTCGGATCGGATGAGTCAAACCTGAACCTTTCACGCGGGCGGGCTGAATCCGTGCGCGATTACATGGTGGAAAACGGGATCAAGTCGGAACGCGTCATTGCGGCTCGCGGCTTTGGCGAATCAAAACCCGTCGCTGACAACGAAACAGCGGCAGGCCGCCAGGTCAATCGGCGAGTGGAAATCGTCATCGCAGATTTACCCCAGGCACAGGCAAAAGTCGGGAATCAGTAAAATCGTTGCAATGGCTCAACATTCGGTTGAGCCATTGCAACGATCAATTGCAACTGCAAGACCCGCCATCATCCAGAATCGGAAGTGAATCATGTCAATAATCACAATCATCATTGTTCTAATCATCGTCGGCGTCGTGCTTTACCTGATCGAAAACTACGTTCCCATGTCAGCGCCCATCAAAACGATTGTCCGTGTCGTCATCGTGTTGGGGGTGTGCATTTGGCTGCTGAATGCTTTTGGCATTGTGAATATCCCGATCCGGCTCAAATAGCCGCATCGTCCGTAAAGGAGAGATATGGCTGATGAAACCAATAGTGTGCTCTTAAACGAGGAGCGGAAGCTGGCTTCGCATCAAGAGGTCAAGGCTTCGATCGTTAGGTTGGGAAGGCGGCGTTCGAGCCTTCAAATCAATTGACGAGTAAGGATTCTTGAACACGCCGCAATTGCGGAAAGGGAGCTTATGAAAACGACTGCGGGTTTATGGATAGATCACAAGAAAGCCATCATCGTATTGATGACCAGCGAAGGCGAAGAGATCAAGTTGATCAAGTTATTCCTGGAAAAGCCGCAACAAGCTCCGACAGATGATGCGCGGCAAAGAGAGTGGACGGAAGACTTGAACCAATATTACGACGAAGTGATTTCGTTTCTACGCCAGGCCAAAACGATTCTGATCCTGGGACCTGGGGAAGCCAAAGGCGAATTGAAAAAACGTCTTGAACACAGCCCTCTCAAGGACAGCGAGATAACGCTGGAAACGGCTGCCAGGCTGACGGAAAACTAGGTTGTGGCCAAAGTAAAACAGCACTTTCAACGACGAGGCACGGCAGCAGGCTAGCGCTGGACAACCGCTTCTAACCTTCCCGAATTCCGCCCGATATGAAACGTCCCCCGATAGGAAACGTCTCAGGATAAAGTCATGGAAAAGATGCGAGCAACCGTGTTTCACGGCATAAATGACATCCACGTTGAAGAAGTTGCACGGCCACGTGCCAGCGTTGGCGAAGCCGTGATTCGTGTGACGCTGACGACAATCTGCGGCACGGATCTGCATATTGTGCGGGGTGAATATCCGGTTAAACCCGGTTTGATCATCGGCCACGAACCGGTGGGCGTCATCACGGAGCTAGGTCCCGGAGTCGCAGGTTACAGCGTCGGCGACCGGGTGCTGGTGGGCGCAATCACACCTTGCGGTCAATGCCGGGCGTGCCTGTCCGGACAATGGTCACAGTGCGGTCACAATGCTCTTGATGGTTATGCCGCCGTTGGAGGCTGGCGTTTCGGCAACACGATTCATGGTGCGCAAGCTGAGTACCTGCTGGTGCCGAACGCGCAAGCGAATCTGGCGAAAATCCCCGATGAACTAACAGACGAACAGGTTGTGCTGCTTTCGGACATTGCCTCGACCGGTTTCAGTGGCGCGGAATCGGGCGGCGTGCGCATTGGCGATGCGGTTGTCGTTTTTGCGCAAGGGCCGATTGGGTTGTGCGCGACAGTCGGGGCCAAACTGATGGGGGCGGCGCTGATTATCGCTGTGGACAGCGATGAAACCAGACTGAAAATGTCGCGCCGACTGGGGGCGGATGTCACGCTTAACTTCAAGGATGTAGATGTGATCGCCGAAGTGAAACGGTTGACCGGCGATGGCGCGGACGTGGCCATCGAAGCACTTGGCACCCAGCAAACTTTTGAATGTGCGCTTCGTTCCTTGCGTCCCGGCGGCACGCTTTCCAGCCTGGGTGTTTATTCGGGCAAGCTACAGCTTCCCTATGACGCCTTCGCGGCGGGACTCGGCGATACCCGCATTGTCACGACACTCTGTCCTGGCGGCAAAGAGCGAATGCGCAGATTGATGGCCGTCGTCAAATCCGGGCGCGTTGATTTGACGCCGCTGCTGACTCACAACTTTCCACTCAATGAAATCACGGAAGCCTATCGGGTTTTCGGCGAGCGCCTTGATGGAGTGATTAAAGTTGGTATACGGCCGTGAACCGATGATCGAGGGAAATTCCGTATACTTTGCGGCCATGTTTCGTGGCATGAAAAGTGCAAGGAATAGGTTTGAAAGGTGGAAATTGTGGCAAAAGACCCATGTGCAACTTGTGGTGGAACCGGCGAGATTTACTGTAGCCATTGCGGCGGCAGCGGTATCAACCGAAATTCCAGTCTGATAGATGATCAATGTCATAGCTGCAAGGGAACCGGCAAGGAAATTTGCCAGGATTGCCGTGGAAGCGGCGAATGGCATTCTGCAGCCAAAGCGGCAGCCAACCACAAATAAGGAAGGGAGTATGCAAGCGCAAATTAAACTGGGACGAATTTTCGGCATTGAAATCGGATTGCACTACAGTTGGCTGATTATCGCTTTCCTGATTGCGTTCTCTTTAGCGGGGCATTTTGGCGCGATGCACCCAGACTGGGGGCGCTGCATTATCTGGGGAATGGCAATTACCACGGCCCTGCTTTTTTTTGCTGCCATTGTCGCGCACGAACTTTCGCATGCCCTTGTTGCCAGATGGCGCGGGTTGCCCGTTCGTTCGATCACACTGTTTGCGCTGGGCGGCGTGGCGCAGCTTGAGAAAGATGCAGAAGACGCCAAGACGGAATTTCTGGTCAGCGTCGTCGGACCCATCGTCAGCGCAGCAATTGGCTTTGTGTGTTTGTTGCTGGCCTGGGCGTTTGGCTGGACGATAACGACCGAACCCGCGTCACCGCTGGTAGCAATGCTGGTGTGGCTGGGTTACATCAATCTTGGCCTGGCGATTTTTAACATGCTGCCCGGCTTTCCGATGGACGGCGGGCGCGTTTTGCGCGCCATCATCTGGTGGCGCACCGGCAGCGCGCAGCGGGCAACGCGCGCCGCTTCATTGACCGGTCAGGTGGTTGCTTTCGGGTTCATCGTGTTCGGCATTTACCGTTTCTTCGGGGGCGCAGGCCTGGGCGGGTTATGGATGGCCTTCATCGGCTGGTTTTTGCTGAATGCCGCCAAGTCCAGTTACGCGCAGCAGGAACTGACCGAGCGATTGCGCGGCGTGCGGGTCGGCGACCTGATGACAATGGACTGCACGATGGTTGACGGCAATAGCAACCTGCAAACGTTTGTAAACGACCTTCTTCTACACACCGGCAGGCGCTGCTTTCTGGTTGCCGAACAGGGAGTGGTGAAAGGGTTGATCACACCCAATGAAGTCAAAGACATTCCCAAAGCGCGCTGGCCTTTCACACTGGTTTACGACGTGATGCGCCCGCTGGAAGAACTGCGAACCGTGTCTCCGGAAACGCCTGTCAGCGAAGCGTTGGAAATCATCGGACGCGAAGACATCAATCAGTTGCCGGCTCTGGCCAACGGGCGGCTGGCAGGGATGATTTCGCGCGACCAGATTCTGCGCTACTTGATCACGCGCGCCGAATTGAAAATGTAACAGCCTGCCGCAAAGGAGATGCACAATCATGGCCAAGAAAAAGAAAGAACAGTTTATTGATCTGGGCAGAGTCGAAAGCGAGAAATTCGAGCCAACAGAAGAGGTG
>CAYLJQ010000412.1:0-6491 GCA_964383955.1 uncultured Heliomicrobium sp.
ACAACAATCTCATTCCGGAAGAGACACGTCGTTTCCCGCGTTTTGACATCAACAATTATCAAGGCACTGCGGTGGGCGGCGAGTTGCGACCGACCGATACACATTCGTTCAACTCCACGTTGAACCATTCGCTAGGCGCTCACTCGTTGAAATACGGCATGGAGTTCCGTTCGTACCGCGAAACGGACAAATTCTTCGGCAATAACCAAACCGGTCAATTCGTGTTCGGCTCCAACTGGACGCGCGGGCCGCTGGACAATACTGCAATTCCAAGCGATCTGGGCTTTTCGTTCGCGTCGTTCCTGTTGGGCTTGCCGACCAGCGGCGCAATCGCGATTCCGGCGGATTACGCCGAACAGTCAACGACGACAGGCGTTTTCGTTCATGACGACTGGAAGGTGAATTCCAAGCTAACATTGAATCTGGGTCTGCGCTACGAAGTCGAAGGCGCGCTGACCGAACGCTACAACAAGAGCGTTCGCGGATTCGATTTCATCACCGCGCAACCAATGGAAGCGGCGGTCAAAGCGAATCTGGCGCGAAATCCCGTGCAAGGCGTCAACCCGGATCAATTCTTTGTGCGCGGCGGTCTGACCTTCGCAGGCGTGGGTGGATTGCCGAGAGGCTTGTACAAAACGCCACGCAACAATTACATGCCGCGATTCGGCTTCGCCCTCAAGCTGAACGACAAAACAGTCGTGCGCGGCGGGTACGGGCTTTTCTTTGGATTCCTGGGACAGCGGCGCGGCGATGTCAACCAGATAGGATTTAGCACCAACGTTCCGTTGAACGTCACATTGAACAACGGTTTGACCTTCATTGAAACGCTCAGCAATCCGTTTGAAACCTACAAAAACGGCTTGCCTGCGCCACTTGGAGCTGCGGAAGGCATCCGAACGTTTTTGGGTCAGGGGATTTCCTTCTTCAATGAAAAACCGCTGTCGCCATACAACCAGCGCTGGGAGTTGAGCTTGCAGCGTGAACTTCCCGGTGGCTGGATCGCAGAAGCCGCTTATGTCGGCAACCGTGGAACGCACATTGAAATCACACGCAACATCAACGCGCTGCCCAATCAATTCCTGAGCACCAGCACGACCCGTGATAACACCACCAACAATTATCTGGGCGCGCTGGTCACCAATCCGTTTGCCGGACAAATGCCCGCCAGTGCCGGAGCGGCATTCCGTTCCGCAACCATTGCGCGTTCGCAACTGCTGCGTCCATATCCGCAATTCGGCGACATTAACACGACGACGAACGACGGGTATTCGTGGTACCACTCGCTGCAGGCGAATCTGAACAAACGATTTTCGAAGGGATACACTCTGGGCGTAACTTACACCTGGTCGAAATTCATGGAAGCTGTTTCGTATCTGAATGCGGCTGATCCGCGCCCGGTTGAAGCGATTTCCGATTTTGACCGCACGCACCGAGCGGCAATCAACGGCATTTATGAATTGCCCTTCGGCAAAGGCCGCCGCTTGTTGGCCAACACCCCCAAAGCTGTTTCGTTGGCAATCAGCGGCTGGCAGGTTGCAGGCGTGTATCAGTATCAAGGCGGCGCTCCGATCGGATTCGGCAATATCTTCTTTACGGGTAGTTTTGACGATATTCCGCTTTCCGGCAGCGAACGCACTCTGGATCGCTGGTTCAACACCAACGCCGGATTTGTAACTGCGGCAGCGGCGCAACCGGTCAGCAACATCCGCACCTTCCCATTGCGGCTGAGCAACGTCCGCACCGATTCGATCAACAATATTGACCTGTCAGTCATCAAAAAGACGCAGGTTTGGGAAGGCAAAAACATTGAATTCCGCGGCGAATTCATCAACGCCTTTAACCACGCGCTGTTTCCGGCGCCGAATACAAACGTGACGCAAGCTTCGTTCGGGCAGATCATTGCCAGCAACCAGGCGAACTACCCACGCCGTATTCAGTTGACCGTGAAGTTCGTGTTCTAAACCAAACAAAAGCGTGCGCCATTTGTTCACGGAATCGGGCAAGTGGCGCGCGCTTTCTGGTTCAAGAATTGAATGACTAAGTTCAGATTCCAAATCGTACTTATTTCCCTGCTGGTTGCGTTTCCGATTTCATTCGGAGCTGACGCAACACCCCACACTAGCTCGCGTCAGCCGTCATCCGGTGGCGCGAGCTATCTTTTTACCTACTTCAAAAACAACGGCGAAGACGGATTGCATCTGGCTTTCAGCCAGGACGGGCTGAAGTGGCGAGCGTTGAACGACGACAAGCCGTACCTGACGCCAACCGTCGGCAGCCAGAAACTGATGCGCGATCCTTGCATCCTTCAAGGGCCGGACGGCGTGTTTCATCTGGTTTGGACAACAGGCTGGCGCGGCCAGGACATCGGCATTGCGCATTCGAAAGACCTGATTCATTGGTCTGAGCAAAAAGCGATTCCAGTGATGGCGCACGAACCGACAGCGGTGAATTGCTGGGCACCCGAAATTTTCTACGACGAAGCGAACAAGCAGTATTTGATTTTTTGGGCGACAACCATTCCCGGGCGCTTCCCTGCGACCGAAGCCAGCGGCAACAATGGATTGAACCATCGCATTTACTTCACGGCAACGAAGGATTTCGTCACGTACAGCAAAACCGCGCTGTTTTACGACGGCGGCTTCAACGTCATTGACGCAACCATCGTCAAGCACGGTGGAAAGTTCGTTATGATTCTGAAAGATGAAACCCAGAATCCGGTGAAGAAAAATCTGCGCATTGCCGTCAGCGACAAAGCCGCGGGGCCGTATGGCGAAGCTTCCGCTCCGTTCACGATGGATTGGGTGGAAGGTCCGACAGCGCTCAATATCAATGGCGAGTGGCTGGTGTTTTACGACATGTACCGCGACCACAAATACGGCGCAGTCAAATCCAGCGACCTGAAAACCTGGGAAGCCGTCAGCGACAAGATCGAATTTCCGGCAGGCGTTCGGCACGGAACCGCGCTGAAGGTGTCAGACGACGTTCTGTCCAAACTTCGCCTGACCTGGAACAGCGCGCAGAATCAGCCACCGGCTTGGTACAGCAGCAAAGACGCGCTTCGCATTGCCAACAACTTGCTGCTTTATCAACGCGACACAGGCGGCTGGCCCAAAAACACGGATATGGCCATTGTGCTGAGCGAACAGCAAACTGCCATCTTGCTGAAAGAAAAACGGCAGACGGATTCCACCTTCGACAATGGCGCAACGCATTCGCAGATGACCTATCTGGCCAAAGTCATCAACGCAACGAAAGCCGAAACAGATCATTCGCGGCTCAAAGCAGCATTTCTGAAAGGGCTGGATTACATCTTCCAGGCGCAGTACGAAAACGGCGGCTGGCCGCAGTTCTATCCGTTCCCCAGCGGCTATCAAAAACACATCACCTTTAACGACGACGCGATGGCGGGCCTGTTGAGCTTGCTGCGCGATATTTCGCGGAAAAACCCGGCGTACGCTTTCGTTGACGAAACTCGCCGCGCCAAAGCCGCGTTGGCCGTCAAAAAAGGCGTCGAGTGCATCCTGAAAACGCAAATCCTGGTGGATGGCAAACGAACCGTCTGGTGCGCGCAGCACGACGAAACAACGTTTCAACCTGCTCCGGCGCGCAGCTACGAGAAGATTTCCTTCAGTGGCAGCGAAAGCGTAGGGATCGTTCGCTTCCTGATGAGCATTGAAAAACCTGATAGGCGCGTAGTCGAAGCCGTTCAATCCGCCGTCGCCTGGTTCAATCAAGTGAAACTCACTGGCATTCGGTACATCAACAAACCCGACGCTTCTTTGCCCGGCGGTTACGACCGGGTTGTGGTGCCGGATGCGATGGCTTCGCCGCTGTGGGCCAGGTTTTATGAAATCGGAACCAATCGCCCGATTTTTTGCGGACGCGACGGCATGATCAAATACAGCTTGGCTGAAATTGAACACGAACGGCGCGCCGGTTATCGCTGGTATGTAGAATCGCCAGCCGAATTGCTGAGCAAGGACTATCCTGCTTGGCAGGCAAAGGTGGTTCCGGCAACGACTCCCCACAAAAAAAGTAACCGCTAAGCCCCAACGGGGCAAAATATGAAAGCCCGGTGCGGCGCACCGGGTAACCAGTACAGTTTCAGGCAAGCCCCAACGGGGCGAAATAACAAGCTGGCTGATTTCGCCCTTTCAGGGCTTTTGGTTTTTCGCTGCCGCTTTTCCCAGTGCGATGCACTGGGCTACTACATTTTGCCCCGTTGGGGCTGGGCAGTTACGAACTGAATCAACCAAAATTCAAAACAGATTGGAGAACTGGGATATGAAAAACATTGGAAGAAGAGATTTTGCGAAAACGACAATTGCGGCCAGCGCAGGCGCTGCGCTCAGCCGGATGCGAATCCTGGGCGCGAATGACCGCGTCAACTTGGGCATCATCGGTTGCGGTGACCGTGGCAGAGACGTTTGGGGACGTTTTTTGAAACAGCCCGACGTGAATCCTGTCGCGGCTTGCGATGTGTACGGACCGTACCTGGCCAAAGCCGTCGCGGCCACGACTAACAAGCTGCAAACCTTCGGCGATTTCCGCAAATTGCTGGAGCTTAAAGAAGTGGACGCTGTGCTGATCGGAACGCCGGATCATTGGCACGCGTTGAACACAATTGCCGCCTGTCAGGCGGGTAAAGACGTGTACTGCGAAAAACCCTTGAGCCTGACGATCCACGAAGGCCGGCGCATGGTCGATGCCGCGCGCAAATACAACCGCGTGGTGCAAACCGGCAGCCAGCAACGCTCCGGCCTGCATTATCAGGCAGCAGTGAAACTGATTCGTGAAGGCGGCATCGGAAACGTTCACAAAATCACAGCGGGCTATACGCGCAACGCCATGCCCGGTTTCAAGCCCGAAGAAATCCTTGGTCCAAGCAAAGAATGTCCGAAAGACCTGAATTGGGATATGTGGCTGGGGCCAGCGCCGTATGTGGCTTACGATCCGTTCCGCTGTCATTACAACTTCCGCTGGTTCTGGGATTATTCCGGCGGACAAATGACCAACTGGGGCGCGCACAATCTGGACATAGCGCGCTGGGCTTTGGGCGAGCGGTCGCCTTCGGCAGTTGCCGCATTTGGAGGCCGCTACGAAATCAAAGACGGCGGCCAAACGCCGGATTTACAGGAAGTGCTGTACAACTTCCCGAACGCGGTCGTTAGCTGGACGGGCCGCGAAGTGAATCGCACACGCGATGAATATCTGGTCTTTCACGGAACCAAAGGCACGCTCAACATCATGCGCGACGGATTCACCCTTACGCCTGAAACCTGGCGCAAACGAGACAAGCCCGAAGTTGAACCGATGCAAATGAAAGGCGATCCGAACGGAATGCAGGCGCTGCACATTCGCAACTTCCTGGATTGCATCAAGAGCCGCCAGCGTCCCGTCGCCGATGTCGAAGAAGGTCACCTGACCGCGACAATGTGCCATCTTGGCAACATTGCCACGCGGCTGAACCGTTCACTGCGCTGGGATGGAGCCAAGGAAGAATTCATCGGCGACAAAGAAGCCAGCCAGATGCTGACGCGGCAATATCGCAAACCGTGGAAACTGGATTAACAGCGAAACAAGCGCCCCCCACAAAAGGCACAAAACACGTAAAAAAATAGATCGTTTTTGTGACTTTTGTGCTTTTTGTGGTTGGCATCCTACACAGCTTGACTCCCCCAATCGCCGCCCGGCGTGTCACGAAAGTGACATCAAGCTCCGGGCGGCGGTTTTCTTTCACGAAGAGAATTTCTTGGGGTATAACTCAGCGCGAAGCCTCAAAGAAACAAAACGGCCTTTGAACCGTTTCCCCTTTGATCCTTTGTGTTGAAACTTCCTGTGGCTTTATTTCTTACGCAACAACAACCGAAATGGTGACTGCTTTGAAAGTGATTGAAACGGATCGGCTAACCCTTCGCCATCTAACGCCCGACGATGCGGAATTTATCTTTGCGCTGCTGAACGATCCCGCGTTCCTGCGCTTCATTGGCGACAAAGGCGTCCGAACGCTCGAAGATGCGCGGAAGTACATCACAAACGGCCCGATGAAGATGTACGCCCGGTTAGGTTTTGGCTTGTATCTGGTTGAACTGAAAGACGGCGGCATTCCCATCGGCCTGTGCGGCCTGATCAAACGAGACGGCTTGGACGACGTAGACATTGGCTTTGCGTTTCTGCCGGAATACCGAACAAAGGGCTACGCGTACGAAGCCGCCTCTGCCACGATGGCGTATGGCAAAGATGCTTTGAGATTGAAGCGGATTGTAGCAATCACTTCGCCGGACAATGAAGCGTCAGGCAAACTACTTGAAAGGCTGGGACTGCGGTTTGAACGAATAATAAGACTCTCTGAGGGTGCCGAAGAAGTGCGCCTATTTGTTTCTGATTATCCGATATCCTGTTCTCGGACGCGTTAACGACCTGTATCATACTGATAGAATATTCTGGGAATGGAGGGCTTTATGACCAAGGAAGAAATTTTGCGTGAAATC
>CAYLJQ010000413.1:0-6490 GCA_964383955.1 uncultured Heliomicrobium sp.
CCGATCTCTCCCCTGTTCACCATACAGTCTTTCCCTACACGACGCTCTTCCGATCTCAGCGAACAAAAAGCTCTGAAAAAAGAATACCAACAAAGCCAAACGCCAATGGGCGTTTTCCAGATTCGCAATATGGTCAACGAAAAAGTCTTTGTTGGCTCGGCGCTGAATCTGCCGGGCATTTTCAATCGGCACAAAGTTGAATTGAAGATGGGCAGCCATAAAAACAAAGCGCTGCAAGCGGAATGGAATGAATTTGGTGCAGACAAATTCGCGTTTGAGATTTTGGATGAACTAACGCCAGTCAGTGATCCGCAGCACGATTACCGCGAAGATCTGACGCATCTGGAAGATTTGTGGCTGGAAAAGCTGCAACCGTTTGGCGAACAAGGCTACAACGAACCGAAGAAAACGACAGAACAACGACTGCGAATGATTGCCGAAAATCGC
The DNA here is from genome assembly GCA_964383955.1 of uncultured Heliomicrobium sp. Classification (GTDB taxonomy): domain Bacteria; phylum Acidobacteriota; class Blastocatellia; order RBC074; family RBC074; genus RBC074. The sequence goes on from CAYLJQ010000413.1 coordinate 448, forward strand.
TTGGCTGCGGACAGAGCCAGAGACGAATAAGCCTGGGTACGCAATGCCTCCGGCTTGCGTACCTGGTGGGGAATGCCTTTTCGTCGCAGATAGAAATCTTTTCAGAAAGCACGCACGCTGGAAGCGATGCGTACCCAAAAAATCTATGAGCAACGTCATCATCACACTGTTTTCTGCCGCCGGATACGACCGCGCGGCACAAGGTGTCGTCGGAGCAGGCCGCCGTTTGGCGGACCAGCTTGGCGGCAAACTGCACGCGATTGTTGTCGGTGCGCACAATCCGATACTGAACACATCGCTGGCTTCCGTGGCCGACGCGGTTGTTTCTGCCGATCAAGCTGAACTGACCGAATACCAACCTGAAACTTGTCTGGCCGCCTTGACCGAGTTGTGCAAACAGATTTCGCCCGCCGCAATTTTGCTGAGCAACGACACGTACAGCCAGGAACTTGCTCCGCGATTGGCGCACAGGCTTGGCGGCTGCGCGGTTGGCGATGGTGTAACGCTTGCGGCAGAAGGCGGCGCGATTCAGGTCAAACGAGCCGTGTATGGCGGCAAAGCTGTAGCAACGATCCAGCTAAAACGCTCGCCAGCGGTTGTCTGGCTGCGCGCGCGCGCGTTTGAAGTTCCGGCGGCGGCGTCTGGATCGGTGGCTACAGTTGCAGCAGTTTCAGTCAGCATTCCAACGGCAACGACCAAAATCGTTGAATGCAAATCGGAAGCGTCCGGCGAAGCTAGGCTGGAAGACGCTCGAATCATCGTTTCTGGTGGACGCGGGCTTGGCGGGCCGGAAGGCTTTGAAGGCTTGCAGGAGCTTGCCGCGATGCTGGGCGGAATGACGGCGGCTTCGCGTGCGGCGTGTGATTCCGGTTGGTGCCCGCCGACGTGGCAAGTTGGCCAAACGGGCAAGAAAGTCGCGCCGGGATTGTATTTGGCGGTCGCCATTCGCGGAGCCAGCCAGCATCTGGCCGGAATGTCCGATTCCAAAGTCGTCGCGGCCATCAACATTGATCCTGACGCGCCGATCTTCAAGTATTGCAGCTTCGGCATTGTCGAAGATTACAAGAAGGTCGTTCCGCTGTTGAAAGAAAAGCTTGCTGCCTTGCAAAAGTGAATCAACCACAAAAAGCACAAAACACACAAAAGTAAATTTGGCAGTCAGTTGCAGAAGCCAGAAAATCTTTTTGTGACTTTGGGGCTTTTTGTGGTGAATCTTTATGAACCTCACTACCCCAACCCGCGAAGTGCTTTGGAACATCGGCCACATCTGGCTGATGTATTTGCTGTTTTTCGTTGCGTTGGCGATTGCCGGTTACGGGTTTTACAGGCGCGTGGCAGCCTGGCGGCATGGATTGCCTGCTGACCGGTTTGATCGCCCAAAAGAACGTTTGCAGCGATTGTTGAAACACGCGCTGGGGCAGCGGCGAACGATTCGGGAAAAGTACGCGGCCGTTTTTCACACGTTCATTTACACCGGCTTCATCGTACTGACGATTGCGACTTCGGTTGTGGCAGTGCATCACGATTTCGGTCTGCCGCTGATGCAGGGCGCGTTTTACCTCTACTTTCAATCCTTCATCGTAGACATTTTTGGCGCGCTGGTATTGATCGGAGTCGGCATCGCTTTCTGGCGACGCGTTTCGCTGAGGCCCAAAAAGCTGGTGTTCACAGACGAAGCCGAATTGATTCTGGGAACGATCTTTTTGATCGCTCTGACGGGTTTCTTGCTGGAAGGCTGGCGCATTGCGGCAACGGATGATCCTTGGGGAGCCTGGTCGCCGATTGGCTATCTGGTTGCCGTCGTTTCCAAACCGATGGGCAAATCCAGTTTGACGACGTTGCACTTTGTGACCTGGTGGTCGCATGCAGTGTTGGTGTTTGGCTTCATCGCTGCTGCGCCGTACACCAAGATGCTTCACGTACTGACCGCGCCGCTGAACATTTACACTTCGCGGTTGGAACCCAGCGGCGGTTCGCTGAAGCCAATGGATTTCGACAAGCTGGCTGAAACCGGCGAACCGATGGGCGTCAAAACGCTGGCTGGCTTTACCTGGAAAGACCTGGCGGATTTCGACGCCTGCACCGAATGTGGTCGCTGCACTTCGGTTTGCCCAGCCAACACTGTTGGCAAAGAACTTTCTCCGCGCGACCTGATCTTGGACTTGAGGAATATTGCGCGGAGTGAGTCCGCAATCCGCAATCCGCAATCCGCAGTCATCAATGCAACTCCGGCAACTTCGCCCGAAGCCCTGTGGCAATGCACGACCTGCGGAGCCTGCATGGAAGCCTGTCCGGTGTTCATCGAACAGATGCCGAAGATCGTGGATATGCGCCGCTACTTGGTGATGGAAGAATCCGACTTCCCAGACACGATGCAAGAAGCGATGACTTCGCTGGAATCGCGTCAGCATCCGTTCCGTGGGACGCAAGCGACGCGGTTGGATTGGGCGGAGGGGTTGAATGTTAAAACTATCGCCGAAGCTCGTGATGCCGAAGTGCTGTTCTGGATTGGTTGCGGCGGCGCTTTGATTGAACGCAATCAGAAAGTCGTTCGCGCCACGGCGCAATTGCTGGAAAAGGCCGGGGTCAGTTTTGCGATTCTTGGCCGCGAAGAAAAATGCACCGGCGATCCGGCGCGGCGCATCGGCAACGAATTTCTGTTCGAGATGATGGCCAAAGACAACGTCGAAACCTTGAACGGATATGGGGTCAAAACCATCGTCACTTCGTGCCCGCACTGTTTCAACACGTTCCGCAACGAATACCCGCAGTTCGGCGGCAGCTACGAAGTTTTTCATCACAGCGAATTTCTGGCGAAGCTGGTGGATGAAGGCAAGCTTTCATCGGTCAGCAAATCTGACAAGACCGTGACCTTTCACGATCCGTGTTACTTGGGACGCCACAACGGCGTGACCGACGCGCCTCGGCAATTGGTGCAGTTGTCTTCCGCGAAATCCGTCGAGATGCAGATGAACCGCGAACAAGGTTTTTGCTGTGGCGGAGGTGGCGGGATGAGTTTTGTGGATGAACCGAAAGACAAGCGGGTCAATCAGGAACGCGCTCGGCAAGCATTGGAAACCGGCGCGGATATTGTGGCCGTCGGCTGTCCGTTTTGTATGACGATGCTGGAAGACGGCATCAACGCGAAACGCGGAGAACGCGATGTGAAGGTAATGGACGTCGCAGAATTGTTACTCCAATCAATACAAGGGAGCAAACATCATGAATAATGCTTTGCCTGATGGTGCTGAAAAATTTTCGATTCAACTACGGTTACGACGCGTAACTGTTGAGTATGGTTATGCTAGCGTTGAAGTAACGCATGATCTTATACAGGCTGACAATCAACTCAATGTTGAACGACTGATGCAGCGCGCCGTCGAAATGGGACAGTCGTCTGTTATGACTTGGTATAAGGAAGAGCAGCAGGTTGAGCCACACCCGACGCAGCAACAACGCGAGTCGTACGAAAAGTGCGTCGTAAAAGGAAATGCTGGATTTGAATTGATATAGAAGCAGAGGAAACTATGGACTTAAATCTAACTCCCGAACAACAACAGTTTCGTGATGAATTGCGCGCCTGGTTGGCGGCAAATGTTCCGCCGCCGTTTCCGGGCGGAACCAACGAAGAAGAAAAGGGCGAATATTTCAATTTCTTGCGCGCCTGGCAGCGGAAAGTGTTTGACGCTGGTTGGGCGGGGCTTTCGTGGCCGAAAGAATATGGCGGGCGCGGCGCGGCGCTGATCGAACAGGCAATCCTGACCGAAGAATGGGCGCGTGCTGAAGCTCCGCCGTTGATCAATGCGCTGGGACTCAGCTTGATCGGCCCAACCATCATTGCCGTGGGCACACCGGAACAAAAACAGCGCTTTTTGCCCAAGATTCTTTCCTGCGAAGAAATCTGGTGTCAGGGATTTTCCGAGCCGAATTCGGGAAGCGATGTGGCTTCGCTGGCGACCAAAGCCACGATTGACGGCGATCATTTTGTGGTCAACGGGCAGAAGATTTGGACTTCGCTGGCGCACGTGGCTGACTGGGTTCTGCTATTGGTGCGCACCGATCAAAACGTGCCGAAACACAAAGGCATTACGGCGCTGCTGGTGGATATGCATTCGCCGGGAGTTGTTGTCAGGCCGCTGAAACAGATGAACGGCGATGCCAGCTTCAACGAAGTCTTTTTCGACAACGTGCGCGTGCCAGCGGCAAACGTGCTGGGCGAAGTGAACAAAGGCTGGCAAACAGCCATCACCACGTTGATGAACGAACGCGCGCATCTGGGCACGGGAACGTACGTCGCGTTCAAACGCAATTACGATCAGTTGATTGCACACGCACGGCAAATGAAGCGCAACGGCAAACCGGTCAGCAAAGACCCTGTCATTCGTCAGAAACTGGCGCAGGCATTTATGGAACTGGAAATTTTCCGCCTGACGAACACGCGCGCGCTCAGCAAAATGCAAAACCAGCACGTGCCAGGGCCGGAAAATTCGATCCTGAAAATTCAATGGAGCGAATACAACCAACGATTCCAGCAAATCGCCATGGAAACCTTGGGGCCGGTCGCGCAGTTGCAAGGTTTCGACGGCGGCAAATGGGTTTACGATTTTCTGCGCACCCGTGCCAACACCATCGAAGCCGGAACCAGCGAAATTCAACGCAACATCGTGGCTGAGCGCGTGCTCGGTTTGCCCAAGAGTTACTAAAACATCTAAACCGGCGAAGCCTTTGGAGTGCGTTGGCTTGGCAACGCTTTGGTAGTCCTTGCAAATGCCAATCTGAAGGACTACCAAAGCTGCGCTAAGTCGCAGCACTCCAAAGAGCATCGCCAACCAGTGAACGACTATGGATTTTGATCTGACAAAAGCACAAAAACTGCTGCAACAATCGGCGCGGGATTTCTTTGCGCGTGAATGCAAACCGGAGCGCGTGCGCGAATTGATGGCTTCGGAAACGGCGTTTGACGAAAAGCTCTGGCGCGAAATGGCTGATCAAGGCTTCACTGGGCTAACCATTCCTGAAGAATACGGCGGACTGGGATTGAGCCTGGTTGACCTGATCGCCGTCACCGAAGAAATGGGCAGAGCCTGTTTGCCCGGCCCGTTCATTTCAACTTTGTGGGCTGCCAGTTTGATCGAACGCGCGGGCAACGAAGGCCAGCGCAAACAATATCTGGAACCAATCTCGGCTGGGGATTTGAAAGCGACGGTTGCTTTGCTGGAAGAATCCGGCGAATGGGATGCGGATGCCGTGATGTTGGCGGCCACAAAAGACGGCAAAGAGTACCGTCTGCGCGGCGCGAAACATTACGTCAGTGATGCGGCTGTGGCCGATGTCATCGTCGTTGTGGCTCGTGCCGGAAACGAGTTGGTGCTGTTGCCTGTGGAGCGCACCGCCGCCGGAGTAAAAGTCATCGAAACTCCCGCGATTGACGCAACGCGCAAACTGTACACCGTCGAATTCGACAATGTCGCCGTGCCGGAATCCAGCGCCCTGGCATTCACCACCAAAACCAAAGAAGCATTGGAAGCTGCAACTGACGTGGCGACTGTTGCGCTGTGTGCGGAAATGCTGGGCGGAATGGTTTGGACGCTGGACACGACGGTTGAGTATGCCAAGACGCGGTTGCAGTTCGGCAAACCCATTGGCATTTATCAGGCCGTTCAGCATCAATGCGCTGACATGTTCAACTTCGCCGAAAGCGCGCGCTCAGCAACGTATTTTGCGGCCTGGGCGGTTGCAGAAAACGATCCGGCGGCGAAACTGGCGGTTTCGGTGGCCAAAGGCTTCTGTTCCGATGCTGCGCGAGAAGTCGGCAACCGTGGCGTGCAGGTTCACGGCGGAATTGGCTTCACTTGGGAACACAACATCCAGCTTTATTACAAGCGCGCGAAATCGTCGGAAATTCTGTTCGGTGATGCCAACTACCACCGCGAGAAAATTGCGGAAAAGGTGGTTGACGAATCGGAAGGCTAATTGAGTCAGTACCGCGACCGGTAGGAAGCGCGTTAGCATAAGCCGGCGCTCCCTACCGGTCGCGGTACTG
>CAYLJQ010000414.1:0-6476 GCA_964383955.1 uncultured Heliomicrobium sp.
AAACCCTTACCCTTTGGGCGCAAAATGGGATGGCGCAGGCGTCAACTTTGCAATCTTTTCTGAGAATGCGACGGCGGTAGAGCTTTGTTTGTTCGCAAACCATGGGCAGCAGGTCAGCGTAATTCGAATGTGGGAACAGACGAATCATGTTTGGCACTGTTACCTGCCTGAAGTGCGACCCGGACAGCTTTATGGGTATCGGGTTCATGGCCGTTACGAACCGCAAGCAGGGCACCGTTTTAATCCATCCAAGCTTTTACTTGATCCTTATGCCAAGGCAATCAATGGAGATTTGCACTGGGATGATGCTCTGTTCGGCTATGGGATCGGAAACGAGGCAGGGGATTTATCGCGTGACGAACGCGACAGCGCGCCCTTTTTGCCAAAATGCGTTGTGGTGGATGACAGCTTTGAATGGAGCGGTGACCGGTTGCTTCGGACTCCCTGGGATCGAACGCTGATCTATGAATTGCACGTCAAGGGATTTACCCAGCGCCATCCGAACATCCCTGAAAACCTGCGCGGAACTTATGCAGGACTGGCGCATCCTGTCGCAATTGAATATCTGCAAATGCTGGGAATTACCGCTGTTGAATTGTTGCCGACGCATCAATTCATTCACGACCGCCATTTGCTGGATCGTGGGCTGCGGAATTATTGGGGCTATAACTCGATAGGCTATTTTGCGCCGCACAGCCTTTATTCCAGCAGCGGATGCGGTGGGCAGCAGGTGACGGAGTTCAAGCAGATGGTGAAAGCCCTGCACGGCGCTGGCATCGAAGTCATTCTGGACGTGGTGTACAACCACACTGGCGAAGGCAGTGAATTGGGGCCGACGCTCAGCTTTCGTGGGATAGACAATCAGTCTTACTACCGTTTATCGCCGGAAGATCCGCGCTATTACATGGACTTCACTGGCTGTGGCAACACGCTCAACCTGACTCACCCGAACGTGCTGCAGCTGCTGATGGACAGCTTGCGATTCTGGGTAGAGCAAATGCACGTGGACGGGTTTCGCTTTGATCTGGCTTCGACACTTGCGCGCAAACTTTACGAAGTAGACAAGCTCAGCGCTTTCTTCGGCATTCTGCATCAAGACCCCGTTTTGTCTCAGGTCAAACTGATCGCCGAACCGTGGGATGTCGGTCCAGGCGGCTATCAAGTGGGCCAGTTTCCGGTTCAATGGGCAGAGTGGAACGGCATTTACCGCGACACAGTTCGGCGGTTTTGGAAAGACGATGGTGGATTGGCGTCGAACTTGGCTTATCGGCTGACGGGAAGTAGCGACCTGTACGAAGAAGGCGGGCGCAAGCCACACGCCAGCATTAACTTCATTACGGCTCACGATGGCTTCACGCTTGCCGATTTGGTTAGCTACAACGAAAAACATAATGAAGCCAACGGGGACGAAAATCGCGATGGCCACGACGATAATCTAAGCTGGAATTGCGGCGTTGAAGGCCCAACAGACAACCCGGATGTTTTAGCCATGCGCGCGCGCCAGCAGAGAAATTTTCTGGCCACGCTTTTACTTTCGCAGGGAGTTCCCATGCTTCAGGCGGGCGATGAGCTTGGCCGCACACAGCAGGGAAACAACAATACATACTGCCAGGACAATGAGCTGTCGTGGCTTGATTGGGATCTGGACGAGTCGAAACAGCAGTTGCGCGACTTTACGCGCCTTGTCATTCGGCTTTTCCACGAACAGCCGGTGCTGCGCCGCCGGAAGTTTTTTCAGGGCCGCAAGATTCGCGGGTCGGAAGTCGCCGATCTTGCCTGGTTTCGCACGGATGGCGAAATGAGCGATGAAGATTGGGACGATCCGTTGCGCGCATGTTTAGGGGTGCGGTTAGCGGGAGATGCCATTGACGAAGTGGATCGGCGCGGCAATCCAATCAAAGGCGACACGCTGTTGTTGCTGTTGAACGGACATCACGAACCGCATGAATTTCTGTTGCCCGCGCATCGAGAGGGAGTTGAGTGGGAATTGCTGCTGGACACACGCTATGCCAAAGGGCGCCCATCTCAACCCGCGCAGTTCAAGGGCGGAGACGGATATCCATTGGAATCGCATTCGCTGGTGCTATTGGCGCAGCGAACGAAATAGTCAATGCTATCAGCCTATGAAAAAGAACACAGGTGTCAGCCGTCGAATGCATGTTGGAGCGGAAATCTTGCCGCAAGGCGGAGTGCATTTCCGCGTTTGGGCGCCCCGGCGGCGAACGGTCGAAGTCGTCATTGAAGATAACGCAACGCCACAGGCCTTTGAGCTACAGCCGGAAGCAGATGGTTATTTTTCCGGATTGGTCACAGGCGCAGGCGCTGGAACACGGTATCGCTTCCGGTTGGATGGCGGCGAAAAGTTATTTCCCGATCCCGCTTCGCGCTTTCAGCCAGAAGGGCCGCATGGTCCATCGCAGGTCGTCGAACCGAATCAATTTCAATGGAATGACGCTGAATGGCGAGGCGTTGGAATCCAGGGCCAGGTGATTTACGAATTGCATCTGGGCACGTTCACGCCCGAAGGCACGTTGGCCGCTGCAATGAACGAACTTCAGGAGCTGGCTGATCTGGGGGTGACGGTGATTGAGTTGATGCCGGTCGCGGAATTTCCGGGAAAGTTCGGCTGGGGATATGACGGCGTAAATTTATTTGCTCCGGCGCGAATTTACGGCACGCCGGACGACTTGCGCCGCTTCATTGATCGCGCGCACGCGGTCGGCCTGGGCGTAATCCTGGATGTTGTCTACAACCATCTGGGGCCGGACGGGAATTATCTATCGGAATTCACGCCAGACTATTTCAGCAAAAAGCACAAGACAGATTGGGGCGAAGCCATTAACTTCGATGGCGAAAACAACGCGCCCGTCCGTGAATATTATCTGGACAACGCTGCTTACTGGATTGAAGAGTTTCACTTCGACGGCTTCCGTTTTGACGCTACGCAAAACATTTACGACGATTCACCGGATCACATTTTGGCCGCGATTGTGCGCATGGTGCGCGCCGCAGCCAAAGGCCGTTCGACCATTCTGATTGGCGAAAACGAACCGCAACACGTCAAGCTGGTTCAGTCGCCGGAACGCGGCGGTTACGGCTTGGACGCGTTGTGGAACGATGACTTTCATCACAGCGCGATGGTGGCGTTGACCGGACGCAACGAAGCCTACTACACGGATTATCTGGGCAAGCCGCAAGAGTTCATTTCCGCTGCCAAATATGGGTATTTGTACCAAGGCCAATGGTATCGCTGGCAGTTGCGGCGTCGCGGAACATCGGATTTAAGTCTGCCGCCGACGGCCTATGTCACTTTCATTCAGAATCACGATCAAATCGCGAATTCAGGCCGGGGCGAACGCTGTCATGCGTTGACAAGTCCGGGCAGGTATCGAGCCATGACTGCGTTGATGCTGCTTTCGCCCGGAACGCCGATGCTGTTTCAGGGACAGGAGTATGCGGCTTCGCAGCCTTTTTATTATTTCGCCGATCACGAACCGGAATTGGCGAAGCTGATCTATGCCGGGCGTAACAAGGAGTTATCTCAGTTTCGAAGCCTCGCCACGCCTGAAGCACAGGCGTCTCTGTGCGACCCGGCGGCCCAACGGACGTTTGAACAATGCAAACTGGATTTTGCCGAACGGGAACGCAATCAGGGCATTTACCAAATGCACCGTGATTTGTTGAATTTGCGGCGCAATGACAGAGCTTTCAATGCGCAGCGTCGCGGCGGAGTGGATGGCGCCGTGTTGGATGAGGAAGCATTTGTTCTGCGTTTTTTCGGGGGCAGTGTTGGCGATTCCAATCCGCTTGATGACCGGTTGCTGATTATCAACTTGGGCAGAGATGTGGTTTTGAATCCTGCGCCGGAACCGCTGCTGGCGCCGCCGATTGATCATGGATGGAAAGTGTTATGGTCCAGCGAAAATCCGCGCTATGGAGGCTTGGGAACGGGGCCGTTGGAAACGACGGAAAATTGGTTGATTCCGGGCCATGCTGCAATCGTCTTGCGTCCGACGCATTACACTGAACTGGCCGAGGAGTCACTGGCGCATCCGAATGCCACGAATCCCCCGGAGGAGGAAACGCATGAAGGCAAGAACGATTGAACGTCGCCTGGCCTGGCCCGGCAAGAAACAGGTTGATGAATTTCTGACGCAGGAATGGCTGGTGACCAATGCGCTGGGCGGATATGCGTCCGGAACGCTGGCCGGAGCGCCAACACGGCGATTTCATGGGTTGCTGATTGCCTCTTTGCCTGCACCGTTCGGGCGGACAATGATGCTCAACCATCTGAATGAAGAAGTGAGGCTTGCCGATGACACGACGTTTCAGCTTAGTGGAGAAGAGCAAACCGATGGCGTGAAATTGCCTGGAGCGGCGTATCTGGCTGAATTCCGGCTGGAATCGGGGTTGCCGGTTTGGCGTTATGAATTTGGCGAAATCGTGCTGGAAAAACGCGTCTTCATGCCACACTCGCAAAATACAACCTACATCAGTTACAGATTGTTAGCCGGTCATTCTGCGCGGCTTAGGCTTCGCCCGTATCTTTATTTTCGACCGCATGAAGGGCTCATCAGTGAAGCTTTGCCCGACGAGCCGTATGTTCTGACCATTGTTGGCGAACGCTGTGAAATTTCCGCGCGATTGGCCGGGCAGCTTGGATGGCATGGAGATGGCGTAAAGATCAATCCGCCAGCGCTGAAGTTGAAGCTTGATGGCGACAAAGCGGCAATGACGCTGGATCGCGGACTGCTGAAAGATATTTTTTACCGCATTGAAGCCAAGCGTGGTTATGACTCGCACGGGCTTTTGTGGAGCCCGGGGTATTTCACGGCTGAGCTTTCTGACAGGGAAACGACGCTGGTGGCTTCGACTGAAGAGTGGGCGACTGTGCAGGCGCTGACGCCAACTGCTGCGTTAACCGCCGAACGCGCACGCCGCGCGCGGTTGCTGCTTGCTGCTGCGCCGGAAGCGCGAGAGGGCCTGGGCGCGGAACTTGTGCTCGCTGCGGATCAATTCGTGATTTCTCCGGCTGGCCGCCTGGAAGAAGCTGCTCGCGCCCGCGCTGCTGGCGACGAAGTCCGCACGGTGATTGCCGGGTATCACTGGTTCACCGATTGGGGGCGCGACACGATGATCTCGCTTGAAGGCTTGACGCTTACTACGGGCCGCTATGCCGAAGCGGGATGGATTTTGCGCACCTTCGCGCATTACGTTCGTGAAGGCTTGATCCCAAACATGTTTCCCGAAGGCGAGCGCGAAGGGCTGTATCACACTGCCGACGCGACGCTGTGGTTTTTTCACGCGCTGGATCGGTATCTGCAAGTCACGGGTGACCGCGAGACATTGCGCGAAGTGCTGCCCACTTTGCAGAGCATCATCGCGTTTCATTTGAAAGGCACACGCTTCGGCATCGGCGTAGACCCGCGCGACAGGTTGTTAAAACAAGGAGAGCAAGGGTACCAACTGACGTGGATGGACGCGAAGGTTGATGATTGGGTGGTGACGCCGCGTCGCGGCAAGGCGGTGGAAATCAACGCGCTTTGGTACAACGCGCTGCGCCTGCTGGAAGGCTGGCTGAACGAAGAAGGTGAGCCGCAGCCAGCGCAACAGGTTTCCGATTACGCCGAACACGCGCGCCGCTCATTCAACGAACGCTTTTGGTATGCCGAAGGCAATTATCTTTACGATGTGATTGATGGTGAATTTGGCAACGATACAGCCTGTCGCCCGAACCAGATTCTGTCTTTTGCGCTCGCTCATCCCATTTTAAGCCACGAACGCTGGCAGCAAGTTTTGGATGTGGTGTGTGAAAGATTACTGACACCGGTTGGCCTGCGCTCGCTTGCGCCGGGTCATTCGGATTACAGGCCAAAGTATGACGGAGATTTGCGCTCTCGCGATGCGGCATATCATCAGGGCACTGTTTGGGGATGGCTGATCGGTCCCTTCATTGACGCTTGGTTGCGTGTTCACCCAGAAGACGCACAAGGAAAACGAAAACTGCTTGCAGGGTTCGAACCGCACTTGAATGAAGCCTGCATTGGTTCGATCAGCGAAATCTTCGATGCCGAAGCGCCTTACACTCCGCGAGGTTGCGCAGCACAGGCGTGGAGCGTGGCGGAAGTATTGCGGTGCTGGGTCAAAACAAGTTAGCCGGAAAATTGCTCCGGTGAAATTTCCGCTTGTTTGTTTGGTTGGCCCCGCATCCGGAACCATTTGCGAATTCCCAGGACGCTTCCCACAACCGTAATGGCGATTAAGCCGTAAACGAAGTATTCAACAATATCCGACCTCAGGTAACGCAGCAGCCTGCGTCCAAGATAGAGTGCCAATAATGATTCGGCGCTGAAGCGAATAATTCGCCCTATTAAGACAGACAACAGCAATCTCTGCCGGGAAAATTGGAAGGCAGAGGCTGCTGCAACCACTGCGGTGAAAGGAAAGGGCGGAGGCAGAATGGATGCAAAAAAGAC
>CAYLJQ010000415.1:0-6447 GCA_964383955.1 uncultured Heliomicrobium sp.
GCAAGGCACGCTGTTTTTATCCGTTCAGTTTTCGGCAGCGGCATGCATAACGTGACCATTACTCCTGCAACAGAATGAGCATGACGAGAAACAACAAACAATAAAAGGCAAACAGGAGAGCCAAAATGAGCGCAGCGATTCAACTTGTCAATCAACCAATTATTGAAGCCGAAGTTTATGATCATCGGCTGGAAAAACCATTTACCAACAACGTTTCGATTTTTGAACTTGCCCCTGAACAGCGTTTGCGGCGCGCAATGAGCCAAATCGCCGAGCTTCAAGCGGAGGTTCGTTCTCTTCGTGAAGAGCTGGCCCGCTCTGAACGGACATTAACTCATCAAGAACAATTGCTGAGAAATTCCATGGTTCGCGAGCAGGAGCTTCGCGCTCAACTTGGAAAAGAAATGTGATGAGTTGAAAGAAGATTTCATCGCAATAGCAACCCGCATTACTCCCCCTTGTTCGCCCAACCGTCGCCAATCCTTTGAGATTGCTGTCACGGATTCGCCAATTGCCTTCAAGCGTTCTGTCATTTGCTCCAATCTACGCTTTGCCTTTGGCCTGAAACACCTTCTGACCCCTGTAAACAACTTGTACTCAACGTAGCAGAATTGCCGGAATTTCCTTGCGATTCTGCGCTCGTTGTCCCTATATATCGCCTGCAAAGCCTGGAAATTGCTAAATTTAAGTGGCTTTGATCGCAGGCGAAACTACACACGAAACGGATTTATGATGTTTACGAATCTAAAGAACTTCCTCAATGACGAAAGCGGCCAGGATGTGGTCGAATACTCGCTCTTGGTTGTGTTAATCGGAACCGTCGTTTTAATTTACCTGACTGGTCTGGGTTTGAACCTAACCACCTTGCTTCAAAACATTGGCGCTAAACTTGAACTGGTCTCCAAGACAGTGGACTAGTGTTTTGCGTTAAAACGGTGCCCCATCCTACCTTTGCTCATCCTTTCAAATTTAGTTTCTGGTCTTCGCGAATTGTAGCGTTGAAACTTTCCAAGTTCGCTATTAGAGTTACGCCGCTTTACTCATAGCTAAAACAACAATCTACAAACAAAATTCTTATGTCACACAAAGTCACATTGATACCCGGCGACGGCATTGGCTCGGAAATTACAGGGGCAGTCGTTCGCATCATCGAAGCCGCTGGCGTTGAAATCGAATGGGAAAGTTACATTGCAGGCGCCGAAGCCCTGTCCCGATTTGGCGATCCGCTTCCGCAAGACGTGCTGGAATCCATCAAACGCAACAAAGTTGCGTTGAAAGGTCCGCTGACGACACCTGTCGGAACTGGCTTTGCCAGTGTCAACGTGCGTTTGCGAAAAACGCTGGACCTTTACGCTAACTTGCGGCCGGTCAGAAACCTGCCGGGACTGGTCACGCCCTTCGGCGACCTTGATCTGATTGTCGTTCGTGAAAACACCGAAGACCTTTATTCCGGACTTGAGCACGTTGTTGTTCCAGGTGTAGTCGAGAGCATTAAGATCATCACCGAAAAAGCTTCAACGCGTATCGCCCGGTTCGCTTTCGAATACGCGCGCAGCGAAGGCCGTAAAAAAGTCACAGCCATACATAAAGCCAACATCATGAAACTTTCCGACGGATTGTTTCTGGACTGTTTTCGCAAAGTTGCCGCCGAATATCCGGAAATCGAAGCAGATGACAAAATCGTTGATAACACCTGCATGCAGTTGGTGATGAGACCTCAGCAGTTCGACATCCTGTTGCTGGAAAATTTATACGGAGACATTGTTTCGGATTTGGCTGCCGGACTGGTCGGCGGGCTCGGGATTTGTCCTGGCGCGAACATCGGTGAGCTTGGCTCTGTCTTTGAAGCTGTTCATGGCAGTGCGCCTGACATCGCAGGAAAGAATCTGGCAAATCCAACAGCGCTGTTGCAATCGGCAGTGATGATGCTTCGTCATTTGGGCGAACGCACTGCTGCTGATCTGATTGCCAAAGCGATCATTTACACATTGGCGGAAAAGAAAGTGCGAACGCGTGATCTTGGCGGCACTGCTCATACCACTGAATACACAGAGGCAATAGTTGCTTCGATGAAAGAACTGTCAAGTTGACGACTGCAGGTTGGTTCGAATCACAGTAGATAACTGCGGCAAGTCTGGGAGTGCTGATTTGCCGCATTCTTGTTTTTATCTGCCTCCATTACGCTCAGACTGGCGCAATAATCTGACTGCATTTTCGTGATCAGCAGAGCTGGCCGAAAACTTATGCGATCCGTCGTTCTTCGTCACGTCTACCACAAAGAATAAATAATTAGTGTCTGCAGGATTTAGCGCTGCTTGAATTGAACGTTGGCCCGGCGAAGCAATTGGTCCCGGCGGCAGCCCCACGCGTTTGTATGTATTGTAGGCAGAATCTCTGTCCAAATCACTTTGGTAAATTTTCCCTCGATATTTTCCCTCGATCAAAGCAGCGTAAATGACTGTAGGGTCGCAAGCCAGTCTGTCGCCAGTTTTCAGTCGGCGATGAAAGACTGACGAAATCAACTCGCGCTCGCTATCTACTTTCGCTTCTTTTTCAACCAACGAAGCCAGTGCGACCACTTGTCGGGTCGTCATTCCCAACTCAGTCGCACGCTGTTGCAGTTCTGGCGTGTAAACCTTACGGAAACGTCTAACCATCGCTTCAACTAATTGCTCCCGCGTGGTTATAGCCGCATATTCGTAGGTGTCAGGGAAAAGGTAGCCTTCCAATGTTCTGGCATCGGGGTCAAGGTCAGAAATTAGCGAGACGTTTTTCAGTAATTCCAGCACGTCTTCTGGTGTCATGACCGGTTGTTTCAGTCCCTGCAACCCTGCCAGCACGCGCGCAATATCGTATTGGTTAAACCCTTCCGGAATGGTGAACTGACGCATGGCAACCTCGCCGCGAATCAACTGATTGATCACCTGAATCGGCGTGATGGGAGATTTGAAGCGATAATCGCCGGATTTCAAATTCGCGCCCCGCCTTATGGTTCGCAGCCACAGCTTCACGGGAAATGTGTTTTGCAAAACGCCTTCGGTTTGCAGCCGTGCAATGATAGAGGAACTGCTTGCACCAGATTCGATCGTGATGATTTTTTGAGATGAGTTATGGTTGATCGAACGGCTCATCTCGGCATCCAGCCAAAACCAACCCCCGGCAGTAACTGCAATTGCGACCAGAACGGCCGCAGTAAGTATGATGAGAATTTTTTTGAAGCCTGATTTTTTTTGCATTTTCGATCTACTAAAAAGAAGAGAGGGATGATTCCATATTTTTTCGATTCGCCAACCCATCCAGATAATCTTGCAGGATCAAGACTGCCGCGTATTCATCCGATTTCGCTTTTCTCTCTTTCAGGCTGACACCCATTTCGCGCAGGATTTGATCCGCTTCAATGGAGGTCAGTCGTTCGTCTACCATTTCGATAGGAGCGGAAATATGTGGCTGCAATAACACAACAAATTTTTCGACTTTCTCCACAGCTTCACCGCGAGTCCCATCCATATTCAGCGGCAAGCCAATAACAATTGTTTCCACTTCGTAATCAATGGCAAGCTGCCCAATGCGCTCTGGCGCTTGGCCCATATTCGGAGGTCGAATTGTTGTCAGCGGTCGAACGGTCAACTGCAATTCGTCGCAAATCGCCAATCCAATGGATTTAGTTCCGTAATCAATTGCCAGCACTCGCATAAACCTAGCCTAGTCAGCGCAGTAAATTCAAACCTGGAAAAACGCGCACGATGAACCGACCCAATCTTTGTTCTTGTTGAAATCCACACCCATCATGTCGCCTTTGCTCAGGCGGGTCAGCATCGTTACAGGAACCGGTTCGGCGTCTCCATCCGGCCAGACAAACATCATGCGCACTTCAACTTTGCTCGGTTCATCGGGCGTTTGGATCACGGGCGCGTAAACGACCTTTTCCTGCAGCAGGTAATCGCCTCGTTGGTGAGGAGGGACAGCGTCTAAATCTTCTTTGTTGATAGTGACTTTGACTCCACTGCCCGCAAACGAAAACAGAGGTTTGAGCACGAAGTTTTCCAAATCACTCGGATAGTCACTTAACTGATCTAAAAACCAGGCTCGTGGCACAGTTTTATGATTCAAAAACGGCAGCGAAAATTTGCTCATCCGAAAATACCAGTTCGGATGCCCAGCCCATTCCACGTCCAATTCGTCTCGGAAATCGAAATTTGCTTTGACGCCTTTTCGCACAAACTCATCAATTATGACCCGGTTATAAATGCGACGGATTTCAACTTCATGGCCATTCGAGACATAAAACAGCTTGTTACCCCGCTTGATGATTTCTGACACATCCACGAATGGAATGCCAAAAAGTTTTTCCGTCGCTTTGAAATCGGGCAGGGTCTTTTGGTGAAGCGGATCAATTTCCATCAACACCACCTGTTCGGCATTGTGACCATTGAGAAATACGCGGTGTAGCAATTCCAAATACCTGTCATCGGTTAGCCCGCCCAGCAAATACTCCAGCTTTCCCAAATCGTAAATGCGCTGATATTCGTGTGGCAGTAGAAGCTGAAACGCATATAGCGACGCGCAACCCTGCAGTTCAATCAGTTTTGGAGCCAGTCGCCCATCCGCTTCCCGCGTAATCGCAAAATCCACTTGAATGAAATGAGGATGAGCACCTTCATTGGGCACGTTGAACTGCGCTGGAATCGCACGCGAAGATGCCGCCAGATAATCCGGCGTGCAGAGTTGTGCGATCAACTCTTTGCCAGCTTGCGCCATTTCATTTACCAATTCATTGGGCACAAAAACCGGAGTTTCGCACGGACGAAATTCAGTTTTCACACCGACAGCCTGGTCTAAAGAGCGCAAAAAGCGTTGGTATTTTTCTGCAGTAAATTGCGAGTTGAATTTTTGGCGTTGTTCAGGGATCACAAAACTTTCCTCACGAATGAATACGCCCGCGATCTCGCGGGCGAGCAAGCATAGGGACAAACGTGGGAGATGATAGACGCTGGCCGCCTGAACCGTCTAGTCAGCTTCAGATTCAGAATCAGATTTGAGCCCTCCGCCTGCCATATCCTGAATCTTTGTTTTGTTTCGCAAGATATAGGCAATGAATGCTCGCGTTGGAGAGGGTTGAAAACGTCCCAGTGAAACCAGCGCAACCGAACGCCGCAAACGGTGGCCGGTAATGTGAAGCTGAGCCAGTTTGCCAGCGCGCACTTCGTCGCGAACAGACCACGATGGCAACAGCGAAACTCCCAACCCACGCTCCACCATTCGTTTGATAAAGAATGTATCGTTCGATTCCAAAGCCAGGTCTGGCCGAACCCCAATCTGGTCAAAAAACTGATCCGTCGCGCGTCGGATCGAAGCTCCGCGCTCAAACAGTATCAATTTCTCTTTTTGAATCTCGGTCACCGACAACGCGCGTTTTTTAGCTAATGCGTGTTCTGTGCTAACCACCAACATCAGCTCATCTTCAAATAATTTTGTCACTTGCAGGTTCGGCGAATAAACCGCCAGGGACGCAAACCCAACATCCGCCGCGCCGTTCAAAATGTCAGCGACTGTATGTTCAGTGCTGACTGTGGTTCGGAATGAAAGATCAATTCCGGGATGAGAGTCCATGAAAGATTCAAACAATGGCACGAACAAGTGGACGAACGCTTGCGTCGCCGCCGCCACACGAACACGCCCAACAGGGGTGCGTTCGCGGCCAGAAATACTTTCGCGCAAGGCTTCGGCGTCATCCAAAATTCGTCCCACATATTCCAGCGCGATCTTTCCGGCTTGTGACAGCTTCACGCCGCGTTTCGCGCGAATAAATAGCGGTTCGCCCAATTCTTCTTCCAAGGCTTTGATCTGATGGCTGACGGCTGACTGGGTTAGATGCAATCGTTCAGCCGCGCGTGTGAAGTTCAGCGTTTCTGCCACAGAGCGAAACGTTCTCAACTGAGTCATTTCCATAAAGAATTTCCTTTTTACGTTATTCGGTCCAGCGTCATTAGGATAATTGATTACGTGGATTACAACAATGAGTTGGACAGATGGCAACCTGGGGGCAATAATCCGCCCGTGCTTTTGCAGAGTTTGTTGTTTCTGCCGATGCGTAGCTGGTAATGCAAAAGCTGCAGGAGAAGGAGGGATGTGCTGATTCATTCAATAAATTGAACGGTAACAATCCCAACAAATTGACGATCTGGCGATGATATGCGCAGAAAAAGAAGGGGCTTTGCTGGGATTTAAAATTATGAACCACAATCTAAATTGTGGAATTGGCTAGATTGAAAATTTAAGACTTTGCCGCTCAAAGCCAAATGGCATCGGGCTAATTTGCCTTCAAAAGGCAAAAAAGGTTGTTTGCGCAATCCGATGAATGGCTTTTGTCCTCATCAAAGTTGTAGCGACGGCGGCAAGCACGGTTTATCACGTAGACGCTTGTTTCATTATCTCTCTGCTATGGTG
>CAYLJQ010000416.1:0-6422 GCA_964383955.1 uncultured Heliomicrobium sp.
AATCAACCTCAAAAGCGATAGCTGTATCTACTGATCAATGAAGTTACGGATGCCGTTTGTTTCCTTCGTTGATTGCGAACGCGGATTGATCTTTTTCGGAACTGGCATTTCCAAACCGCCGTATGGTGAGCCGAAATCAAATTCCGCAACAAAGGGATTCAAGCAAAGAAGGAGAGTTCGGATGATCAAGAAACGATCACGCAAAATGTGGTTGATTGGCGGAGCATTGTTTGTGCTGGCAGGCCTGGGCGTAACAGGCTTTGTTGTCATGTCCCGTCCTAAGAACGAGATTGATTCTTCCCGCCTGGCCGCAGTCGAACGCGGAAACATCACGCGATCTGTCGTCGCCACCGGCAAAGTCGAACCCATCGCCAAAGTCGAAATCAAATCCAAAGCCAACGGCATTATCAAAGACCTGAAAGTTCAAATCGGCGACGTTGTGCAAACCGGCCAGGTTTTGGCCGAACTGGACAAGGAAAACCTGGAAGCGCGCGTGCGCGAAACCAAAGCGGCGTTTATTGGAGCCGAATCAAACCTGAAAGCCGCTCAGGCGCAGCTTGAAAAAAACAAGGTTGAAGCCGAAGGCCCCGACGTTCCCTTCACCAAACGAAACTTTGAACGCGCGGAAAAGCTTTTGAAAGACGGTGTGTTGCCGCAGCAATCGTTCGACGATACGCGCAGCGCGTATGAGCTGGCCGTCAATCGCCAGAACGCCGCGCGCGCACAGCTTGCGGTCAGCGACGCCAAAGTCGCACAGGCCAAAGCCGAAGTTGCACAGGCACAAGCCGCTGTGGATCGTTCGGTGGAAGAATTGAACTATGCGACTGTCCGCTCGCCAATTCGCGGCGTGGTGCTGTCGCGCGATGTTGAAATCGGTTCGCCGGTGTCTTCGATTTTGAATATGGGAGCAGCGGCAACGCTGGTGATGGTACTGGGCGACATCAGCCAGGTATACGTTCGCGGCAAAGTGGACGAAGCGGACATCGGCGTCGTCAAGCTTGGCCAGGGTTCCAAAATCAAAGTTGAAACCTTCAAAGACAAAGTGTTTGAAGGCACGGTGACGCAGATTTCGCCGCTGGGCGTGGACAAAGACAACGTCGTGACGTTTGAAGTCAAAGTTTCGATCAACAATCCCGGCGGTGAACTACGCGCCAACATGACCGCCAACGCCGAGATCGTTCTGGAAGAACACAAGGACGTTTTACTGGTCGCCGAAAGCGCCGTGATTTATGACCAGCAACGAAACGCTTCCGTTGAATTTCCTTCCTCAACGCAGCCAAAAGGCAAAGAGAAAAAACCGATCAAAGTCGGTATCAGCAACGGCACTCGCACTGAAGTGCTGGACGGGTTGAAAGAAGGCGAAAAAGTAATCATGCAATGACTTTCCGCCCACGAAGACACACGAAGAAAACCAAAATAGAAGTAGCAGGATTGACAAGGTAAATTATTGATCCTGTTCATTCTGTGAAAAGGCTTCGTGTTTTCTTCGTGTGACTTCGTGGGAGATCGTTTGAATGCGATGAAGGAACTGTTGTCACAAACCTGGTCGAACCTGATTGCGCATAAGCTGCGCAGCTTCCTGACGATGTTCGGCATCATCTGGGGAGTCATTTCCATCGTGCTGTTGTCCGCCGTCAGTGAAGGCTTTCAGCAAGGCAATTTGTACGTCCTGAAAGAACTCGGCAAAAACATCATCATCATTCGCAACGGCAGAACCAGCACGCAGGCGGGTGGCGAACGCGCTGGCAAACTGGTCAGGCTGGATATTGGCGATGTGCATGCGCTGAAAGAAAAAGCCAAACTGCTTCAATACATCACGCCGGAATTGATGCGAGGAGGTGTCAGCGCCAAAAGCGCCTTTAACGCCAGTTCCACACAGATGAGCGGCGTCTGGCCGATTTACCAGTTCATCCGCACCATCGAAGTGGATCGCGGTCGCTTGCTCAGCGAACAAGACAACACCGATGTCCGGCGCGTTGCCGTCATCGGCTTTGAAATGAGCAAACAGCTTTTCGCCGACCGCGATCCCATCGGCCAGCAGGTTTCGCTGAACGGACTTCCCTACACCATCATTGGCCGCGTCCGAAAGAAAGAGCAGGATTCAAACTACACCGGCCCTGACAACAATCGTTTGTTTCTGCCTTACGAAACAATGCGGAAAGATTTTCCGCAAAGCGGCCCCAACGACACGGCGGATTCCATCGGGACAATCATCGCTGCGCCGTACGAAGAAGTCGCCAACGAGTTGAATCGAATTGTCGAACGAGAAGGCAAGATCAATTTCGAGAAGATTGGCCCGGTCGAACAGGAAGTGCTTTCGATTATCGCACCGCGCCACAACTTCGATCCTTCCGACCGCGAAGCGCTTTCGATGTGGAACACGGCGCTGGAAACCGTTTTCTTCAACAAGATGATTTCCAGCATGCGGGAATTTTTCATCGCCGTCAGCATCATCACGCTGGCGCTGGGTGGCATTGGCGTCATGAACATCATGCTGATTTCCGTCAAGGAACGAACCAAGGAAATCGGCATTCGCAAAGCGTTGGGCGCAACCTCCAACAATGTGCTGCGGCAATTTTTTAGCGAAGGCTTGCTGTTAACCTTGCTCAGCGGAACGATTGGCTTAGGGATCGGCATCGGCCTTTGCAAGTTAGTGAATATGCTGCCGCTGCCAATGCGGTTTTCGGGGATGATTATCACCTGGCAAACGGCGGCGTTTTCGATTGGCGTATTGGCGTTAATTGGAATCGTGGCGGCAACGTATCCGGCTCGGCGCGCGGCAGAAATGGTTCCGATTGAAGCCTTGCGGTATGAAATGTGATTCCTTCAGGTAAGTGCCATGAATCGTAAAGCAATAAGCGTTGTCATGTATCCGGTCATCCTGTTGGGAATAATGTGTTTCTGTTTTCCCCATCAAAACGCCCTTTCCTCTGCGCTCGCTGAATCGCCTTCCTCGCTTCGCTTGCACACACTGCAAAGTAAAATCTTTGCCAATACACGCCAGATACGGGTTTTATTGCCGCCGGGCTATGACCTGCCCGTCAATCGCTCGCGGCGCTATCCCGTGCTCTACCTGAACGATGGTCAGAATCTATTCGATGTGTCCACATCTGTCTTCAACCCAATGGAATGGAAAGCCGATGAAACGTCAGCGCAATTGATCAAACAAAAACTGATTATGCCACTCATCATTGTTGGCGTGGATAACGCTGGCAGAAGTGGGCGTGCCAACGAATACTTACCTTACGAAGACAAATTTTTGACACCTGCTCTGCCCATGCCAGATGGCAAAAAGTTTCCTACTTTTTTAACGGACGAAGTCATGCCTTTCGTCAATCAAATCTACCGAACACGAACCGATGAAGCTGGCACAGGCATCGGCGGCTCCTCTTACGGCGCAATAGCAGCACTCTACACCGTCATGACCAAGCCTGGAGTATTCGGCAAATTGCTGCTGGAAAGCCCATCGCTTTACATCAAAGAAAGCCAATTGCTGAAAGATGCCCAGAATACGCCCCGCTGGCCAGACAAGGTTTATATCGGTGTAGGCACAAATGAAGAAGGCCAGCAAAAATGTCGCCCCGGCGATAGAAGCCAGGACGTGGTGCAGGATGCGTTGAAGCTGGAACGAACATTGCGCAATGCTGGAATGGATAAGCATCGCCTTGTGTTGCGAATTGAGGAGTGCGCCGTTCACAACGAAGCAGCTTGGGCAGGCCGGTTTCCAGTCGCTCTAAAATTTTTATACGGAACCGAAAAGAACGGCTAACAAAATTTATGATTCTCAAAGAGGTCTTCTTACAAGCCATTCAATCATTGGTCGGACATCGCATTCGAGCGGTGATGACGATGACCGGCATTGCCTGGGGCATTGTCGCTGTCGTGCTGCTGATGGCGTATGGAAACGGATTTCACAACGCCATCGAAGTTGGCTTTCGCAGGGCATTCAGCAATGGAACCGTCGTTATTTGGAATGGCCAAACCAGCATGCAAGCAGGCGGCGAGCGCGCAGGCCGCCGTATCCGATTGAAAGAAGAAGACGTCGAACCGCTGCGGCAACTCGGCACCATCAAACATGTCAGCCCGGAATACGTCGAAGGATTGCCGCTGGCGTATGGCATCAAACAAACCAGCAGCAACGTGCGCGGCGTCGCTCCGGAATACGCCGAAATGCGCAGCGAAGTGCCTGAATTTGGCCGCTTCATCAACGCCGAAGACATTGAAAAACAGCGCCGTGTCGCCTTTCTTGGTTCCGAAGTCGCCAAAAAGCTTTTCGGCAATGCTCCGGCGGTTGGAGAAACCATTCGCATCAAAGGGCTGACATTTGAAGTGATCGGCGTGCTGACGCAGAAAGTCAGCTTTTCAAACTACTACTCGCCGGACAAATACTGCGCCTTCATTCCCTACACCACAGTCAAACAGCTATGGAGCCAGGATTACGTGGACAACCTGGTGTTTCAAACCCTGAGTCCCGCAATGCACTTTCAGGCGTTGAAACAAGTCAAAGAAGTGCTGGCCGCACGGCATAACTTCAATCCGAAAGACGAACGCGCGCTGAGTTTTAATGACTCCGTCGAAAACATGAAGCAGATCAGTGGCATGACGGGCGGGTTAAAAATCATTCTCAGCTTCATTGGCGCGTTGACGCTGATGATCGGTGGCATTGGCGTGATGAACATCATGCTGGTTTCGGTGACGGAACGAACCCGCGAAATCGGCGTTCGCAAAGCCTTAGGCGCTCGCCGCTGGCACATCCTGGTTCAGTTCATCATGGAGGCCTTAGTTATCACCTTCCTCGGCGGCGTGCTGGGCATTGCACTTTCGTGGTTGCTGGTAACGTTTGCCGGGCATCGTCCCTTCCTGGCTGATTTGCTGGAAGACCCAAGCAAACAAACCGACATTTTTCTGCTGCTGTCGGGCGATGTCGTATTGACCGCAACCAGCATTTTGATGATTGTTGGCGTTCTCAGCGGATTGTGGCCTGCCATGCGCGCCTCTAAAACCGACCCTATCGAATCGCTTCGCTACGAATAATTTGTAGCGGGAATAACTTTCGGCTTCCAAGGGATTTAACCAGCGAGGACGGCGCAACAGCGCGCCGCGCTTCACCGATACAGGTGACCATCGCTGACCGGCAAGCTTCGAAGAACGAGGCTTGCCGGGTATTTTCGGAAGGGAGACCGACATGGAAATGACCAAAGGACAAAATGTCCTGAGCTGGGTGCTACGAATTGTTGTCGCGGTGATTTTGTTGCAAACCCTGTTTTTCAAATTCACCGGCGCGGAAGAATCTGTGTACATTTTTACGACGCTCGGCGCTGAGCCTTGGGGACGCATTGGCTCTGGCGTTGTTGAACTAATCGCTTCAATTTTATTGCTGACGCCGCGCACAGTTTGGTTTGGCGCGTTGCTTTCACTGGGGACGATCAGCGGCGCAATTATGAGTCATCTGACAATGCTGGGAATCAGGCTGACGGCAGTTGGCGACAATGGAGAGCTGTTCGCTCTGGCTGTGGTTGTATTGCTTTGCAGCTTGATGGTTTTGCTTCTCCATCGCCGGCAGATTCCCATCCTGGGCGAAAGATTGTTCGGCCAGACGGCTCAAAGCTGATATGTGCTCCTTTGGTTTGTTGGGGATAAAACTTGCTTGCCGGCAATTGCTGCCAGCAAGCGGATACCTGTAGACTCAGGAAGGCGCAACGCGCGCCAACCTGAGTCTTCTTTTTTGACCATCAACCAAAGTTTCAAGCCCAGACAAACCATGAATTCAACTATTTCCCGTCGCACTTTTCTTGCCGGAACGGTTAGTGCGTTCGCTGTCGAAACTTTCGCTCAACCAGCTGAACCCATCATAGACATTCATCAACACACACATTATTGGGGACGCAGGGACGAAGATTTGATTCGTCACCAGCGCGCGCTTGGTGCGACAAAAACTGTTCTGCTACCCGCTGGATCAAAGTTTGGGCTTGAAGCCGATTGTTATGGAAACGACTCTGTTCTGGCGCTAGCCAAACAGCACCCAAACGAATTCGTCTTTTTTGCCAACGAAGTTGCCGACGTGCCGGAAGCTCGTTCCGTCATCGAAAAATACTTGAAAGCCGGAGCCATCGGCATCGGCGAGCAGAAATTTTTCGTGGATTGCGATTCCAAACATATCGAACTGATTGCCGCCTTGGCTAGGGACTATAACGTGCCGGTTTTGCTGCATTTCCAGCATGGCAAATACAACACCGGCTACGAACGGTTTCATAAAGTGCTGGAAAAATTCCCGAAGGTGAATTTCATCGGCCACGCGCAAACGTTCTGGGGAAACATTGACCGCAACCATGATCAAACCGTGCTTTACCCCAAAGGCAAATTGACCGCTGGCGGGCTGACCGACCGTTGGCTGGCGGATTACGCGAACTTTTATGGAGACC
>CAYLJQ010000417.1:0-6410 GCA_964383955.1 uncultured Heliomicrobium sp.
GTTGAGATTGAGGACGATGAGTTCGAGCTTCAGGAGAAAGACGATGCCGAGTGAAGCTCGATAACTTGATCTGGCGTTATTGCAAAAGCGCGATCTGTTGGCTGAAGGGCAACATCAACTCCGCCTGTGAATGTGCCGAAGGCGGGCAGCAAGCCGTACTCATTCCGAAACAGGAAACAAGCGACACGCTCTTTCTGACGGCCTCGGCCGGACAAACGAATTGCCGGATGGATATGCCCTGCGAGCGTGTAACCGTGCGGCGAGGCTTCGGGATGGTGTTTGAAGACGAAGGGTGATTCGATCAGTTCGTCAGCCGCTGTTTCGATCCGCAATGCCTGCGGCAAAGCGCCGCTCCGCGCATCGTGATTGCCGGGAACGAGCAGCATTTCGATTTCTGCGTGCCCTTCGCGCCAAGCCTGAACTGTTGTAATCGTTTTCGCATCCAAACTCGTTCGCGCGTGAACCAGATCGCCGAGGAAGATTAGACGCTCCGCTTCGCTGCGTTCCAGCGCCGAACTCAGCCGAGCCAGACTATCCGCCGTGGCATCGCCAGGAATGGGAATGCCTGCAATGCGAAACGTTGTGTCTTTGCCCAGGTGAACATCGGCAACCAGCAGGGTGCGCGTGCGCTTGATCAGCATCGCTCGTTCGGGCATCAGGACAATGGACTCGTCTTGCAAGGTAATTTTCAGGTCAATCATTTTGCTACGGCTTTGCGTGCGTCCTTCTCGACTTCTTTTTCCAACGCAACCTGCATTCGTTTGATGCGATCCGCCAGTTTTTCCGAACTCAGCTTTTCGCGCAGCCTGTCCACAAGAAGAGGAAAGGCAAACGGCGTAGGGCGCGCGACGGAGTTAATGACAATGCGGCTTTGCTGCAACCGCGCAAGCGTCGCCCGAAGCCGATGTTGGTCAAGCTGATTATTCAAGACTTCGCGGTGCGCCTGTTTCAGCAACAAAGAATCTGGCTCGAAGCGGGCAAATACGTCGTAGAGCAATCCACTTGAAGCCTGGAGTTGTTTGTTGGTCTTTCCCTGCCCCGGATAACCTTGAAACACCAGCCCGGCGACGCGAGCAATTTCGCGAAACTGCCGCCGCGCCATTTCCACCGAATTCAAACTGGCGGCAATGTCTTCGTCTAAATTCTCTATGGAAAGCAGCCGACGGACTAGATCTTCATCAAGCTCCATTTCCAGCGATTGATCCGACAACAATTCGAAGCCGTAATCATTCGCCGCAGTCGTAAACGTGATCGGCTGCAATCGCGACAGCCGCAGCGCAACCAAAGCCGCCAGCCCGTCATTCGCCAGCCTGCCCGCAAAAGCGTAAAAAAACAGATGATGCCCTTCGCGCGTGGTCAAGCGTTCGATGACCAGTTCGCCTTTCGTAGGAACTTTCGACCAGCGATCTTGAATCTCCAGAATTGGCGCAAGCGCGTGAAGCTCTGGCTCTTCGACAATTCCGCCCCTAGAAAAATGATATTCGGTCAGCACTTCCAACATCGCTTCAGCGAGTTCCGACGACAACGGAATGCGCCCGCCCATCCAGCGCGGCGTGGCAGCTTTTGAGTTTTTGGCACGGCGCACCTGCACGGTCATATCGCGCAGACGGACGAATTCCAGCGTGCGTCCAGCGAAGGTGAAAGTGTCGCCTTTCTGCAAACGCGCGACGAAGCTTTCTTCGACGGAACCAAGCCTGTCGCCATTCAAGTATTTGACGATCAGCGAAGCGTCGCTGGTGATTGTTCCGATGGACATTCGATGGCGTTTGGCGATGGTTTGATTGGTGACCCGGTAAACGCCGTCCACCAGCTCAAGCTTTCGATATTGGTCGTACGCTTGCAGCGTTTTCCCGCCGTGCGTTAGAAAATCCAGCGTCCATTGCCATTCTTCGTCTGTCAGGTTGCGATACGCGCAGGTCGAACGGATTTCGTCGCGCATCGCATTTGGCTCAAAACCCGTGCCGACACCGATCGTGACCAAATGTTGCGTCAGCAAATCGAGCGGTTTGTTGATGGGAAGGCGAGATTCGATGTGGTGATGTCCCTGCTGGCCGTTAAGGCTCTTTTCGATAGATCGCCGCGTGGCAGCAAATTCGATCAACTCAAACGCATTGGTCGGCGAACAAATCAACCGGCTAACAGATCCCGGTTGATGGCCGCTGCGGCCAGCGCGTTGCAGCATTCGCGCGACGCCTTTTGGGCTGCCGACCTGAATGACCTGATCCACCGGAGAAAAGTCCACGCCTAAATCCAGGCTGGACGTGCAAACAACGGCCAGCAGCCTGCCCTCGCGCAACGCGCTTTCGACCCATTCGCGGACTTCGCGATCCAGCGAACCGTGGTGGATTGCAACTTGGCCGATCCAATCCGGCCGGGCTTCAATTAAAGCCTGATACCAGATTTCGCATTGCGAACGCACGTTGGTAAACACCAGCGTTGAATTGGCTTTTTCAATCGCTTCAATTACTTGCGGTAACATCTTCAGCCCAATGTGCCCCGCCCATGGGAAACGTTCGATGGCTTCGGGGATCAACGATTCAATGTGGTATGTCTTTGGCTGGTTGCCTTCAACCAACCGGGGCGCCGACACGGTACCGCGCGCGTCAGCAAGCTGAAGGTTGCTGGGGGCAGCCGCTTGCTGACGCGCGCGGTACTGTTCATTGCCAAGCAAACAATCCATCGCTGTGGTCAGATTCCCAATCGTCGCCGACAATCCCCAAACGCGCAGCTCATGCTGCCAGCTTCGCAAATGCGCCAAACAAAGCTCCGTCATTGTGCCGCGCTTTGATCCCATCAATTCGTGCCATTCATCAAGGACGACAGCTTGCAGATGACGAAACTTTTCCGGCGCGTCCGCATAGGACAACTGCAAGGACAGGCTTTCGGGTGTGGTAATCAGCAAAGACGGAAGTTGCGCTTTCTGTTTCTGGCGTTGCGACGCAGAAGTGTCACCCGTTCGGCGCGCGACCGTCCAGGGAATGCCAAGTTCTTTAATCGGCAACCGCAACGATTCTTCCGTGTCGGCCGCCAACGCGCGCAACGGCGTAACCCACAACACCGTCAGTGGCGGCGGTTTCATTTTTGGCCACTGCGATTGATCTGGATGCTGATTCACCCAATCCGTTAACGGCCCGCCAAGCGCGGCGTAACTTTTACCGGTGCCAGTCGCGGAATGTATCAAGCCGCTTTCACCATTCGTAAATGCCGCCCAGGCTTCGCGCTGAAACGCGAATGGCTGCCAACCGCGCCGCGCAAACCAGTCCAGGAAGAGTTGCTCGCCAGCGCTGACAAGTTTCGCCTCTGATTGAGCTTTTCGAACGGCTTTGGTTGGCATTGTGAACCTGTGGAGTGCGGCGTACAGCGCCGCTTTCCCAATCCCTTTTTACGGTGTTACGTCCGGGTCAGTTAGCATTCAATGCACGGAAACCTATCAAAGCGACGCTGCACGCCGCACTCCAAATTATTCCGGCAACATCGCTCTGACCGTTTCCAATGAATCCGCTTCTTCAATTTTTTTATCCGTTCTCCATCGCAGCATGCGCGGAAAGCGGGTGGCGATTCCCGACTTGTGTCGCGTTGATCGCTGTAAGCCTTCAAAGGCCAATTCGAACACCAGCTCAGGTTTGACGCTACGCACGGGGCCGAAGCTTTCGACCGTGTTGCGGCGGATGAAATTGTCCACCTTCCCAATTTCTTCGTCGGTCAAGCCCGAATAAGCTTTGGCAAACGGCACCAACTGATCTCCATCCCAAACTGCGAAGGTGTAATCGCTGTACAGGCTGGCGCGGCGACCGTGGCCGCGCTGCGCATAAATCAGCACAGCATCCACTGTGTACGGTTCGATCTTCCATTTCCACCAATCACCGCGCTGGCGGCCTACGCGATAAGGCGACGATAGCCGTTTGAACATCAATCCTTCGACACCACGTTCCCGACTGGAAGTGCGAATCTCGCCCAAGCCTTCCCAGGATTCACCATCAACTGTTGGCGACAGCGTCAACAAAAACTTTTGCGCTTCCGGAATTGCGTTGAGAATTTGAGTCAAAAATTGGCGACGCTCGCGCAACGGTTTTGGCCGAATGTCTTCGCCGCCGAATTCCATCAGGTCATACGCAACGATGCAGACAGGCACATCCGCCAGAATCTTTTTGGTGATGGTTTTGCGTCCGATGCGCTGTTGCAATTGGGTAAAAGGCATCGGCTTGCCGTCCCTCCAAGGCAGAACTTCGCCGTCAATGGCAGTGCCTTCCGGCAGCAAATCCCCCAGCGCAGCTAATTCTGGAAAACGTTCCGTGATCAACTCTTCACCGCGCGACCACAGAAAGGTTTGTCCCGCGCGGCGAATCAACTGCGAACGAATGCCATCCCATTTCCATTCCGCCTGCCATTCGCGAATGTCGCCTAAGCTGACTGGTTCCGCTTCCAGCGGGGAAGCCAGAAAGAAAGGATAAGGACGGCTGGCGTCGGCGGTTTCTTCGTCCGGGTGCATCAACTGCGCATAAAACTCCGGCGTGGGTTCCCAACTTCCCATCAGCCGATGCGCGAT
The DNA here is from genome assembly GCA_964383955.1 of uncultured Heliomicrobium sp. GTDB lineage: Bacteria > Acidobacteriota > Blastocatellia > RBC074 > RBC074 > RBC074. Next base: position 4,547 of record CAYLJQ010000417.1, read on the forward strand.
GGTTGCCGCTTCGACGCCACTGTGTTTGGCAATGGCGCGAATGACCAATTGCTGCGATACGCCAACGCGGAATCCGCCGGTAATCAGTTTGTTGAAAACGAATCGTTCCTGTTGATTCATTTGCCGCCAGAATTCCATCACCAACTGGCGTTGTTGGTCTTCGTCCATCTTCCGCAACTTTTCCAGTTCGATGACAAGCTGACTCAACGACATTTCCAGGCTGGCGTCGGAGTATGGTAGTAACAGCGCAATGGTTTCTGCCAGATCGCCAACGGCGGAATACGATTCTTCAAACAGCCAGTCGGAAATGCCTGCCTCGCGCGAAGCCCATTCGGCAAGTCGGCGCGATGGAACAACCTGCCGCATCTTTCTCCCGCTCAAAAACCAGATTGCCCAAGCGGCGTCCACAGACGAGGCAGACTGTAGGTAGTTGACCATCGCGTTCGTTTTCGCGTTGGTCTTGGTCGTTTCGTCCAGTGCTGTAAAAAGCTCCGTGAATGCTTTCAAGCTTCCACCTCACTTGCATCGTCCAGCGAATCGGCTGGAACATTTGCTCCTTCTTCGCCTTGGTACTGGGTTCGCAGTTCTCGTCCGTCCAAACCTAACTCTTCGCGCAGATGCCGGGCCAGCACAGGAATGTATCCGTGCGTAACCCAAACTTGCTCGGCTTCGGTCGCCCGGATTGCCGTCAGCAATTCTTCCCAATCGCCGTGATCAGACATGACAAAGCCTCGATCCAACGCTTTGCGCCGCCGTGTGCCGCGAATATTCATCCAGCCGGAGGCAAATGCCGTCGAGACTTTGCCGAATCGTCGCATCCACGCGGAGCCTTGCGCCGATGGTGGCGCAACAATTAACGCTTTGCTCCAGTCAAACTTTTTCGGTGCTTCGAAGACGGGCGTTGTATCAGGAAGCGCAACGCCGCTGGCGCGATATTCGCGCACCATTTTTTCAACAGCGCCGTGCGTAAAGATCGGGCCAATGCTGGAATCAATCCCTGCCAGAATGCGCTGCGCTTTGCCGACAGCATAGGCAAAAACCACACTTGCTCTGCCTGCGGCTTGATTCGCCTGCCACCAGGCATTGATTTCTGCATAAACGATTTCGGATTCCGGCCAGTGGTAAATCGGCAGGCCAAACGTGGCTTCGGTGATGAATGAATGACAGCGCACAGGCTCAAACGGTGTGCAGGTCGGATCGGGTTTCAGCTTGTAATCGCCCGACACCGCCCAGACTTCGCCATTGTGTTCCAGGCGGATTTGCGCTGAACCGATGATGTGTCCCGCCGGATGCAGCGAGACACTCACGCCATTGATGTTGACAGATTGCCCGTAGGGAATGGTTTGCAGGTTGGCGTCAGCGCCAAGCCGCATGCGAAAAATTCGCTCGCCTTCCTGGCTGACCAGATAGTGATCGCTGCCGTAATGAGCGTGGTCGGAATGTGGATGCGTGACAACTGCACGGGCGACAGGCTTCCAGGGATCAATGTAAAAATCGCCTGCCTCGCAATACAGCCCTCTGTCCGTTTGGTATACAAGTGTATTCGCCATCAGCCCTTAATCCACACACTAAGAAGTTCTTCGCACCAAATCATAGTCTCGGCAAGTTTCAAGCCAATGACGAAATTGCCATGAAATGAGATCGGCCAAGAAAATGAAGAAAGAACCACGGATAAACACAGATGCACACAGATTGGAATTATCTGTGTGCATCTGTGTTTATCCGTGGTTTTCTGAAGCTCTCTTGCGCGAATTGAGCTTAGTTGCGTCCTACCAATTAAGCTTTGAGGGAAAATACTCTGCGACCAGGTCTTCATAAAAGGGCCGCAACTCATTCAGATTCGGCTCAACTTCGCACTTGGAAT
>CAYLJQ010000418.1:0-6408 GCA_964383955.1 uncultured Heliomicrobium sp.
CATTCAATAAAAGTGTGATTGAGTAAAGAGCTGATGTAATGACAGTTACCAATGCGATCAAATAACAGTAAAGTTTTAACGCTCCGGCTTGGTCAAACTTGTGGTCATAGTTGTTGAACCAGTAGACGTTGATGTAAGCAATCAACGTGAATACTCCATATTGAATTACCGGGAATGCTAATTGTGCTCGCCAGGCTTTTTTGATCGGAGCTTCCATAGTTGCGTTCCTTTTCAGTAAGCCTCTCAGTTTTTGTGGGTTTCATCCGCCAGCGAGCCGTAACGTCGCAATTGCGGTGAAGCGAATGCTGTCATTGCAACCACAATTAAGGTTCCGATGCCGCCGCTGACAACGGAAAAGATCGTGCCCGCCAATGCGGCGACCGCGCCCGATTCAAAGCGTCCGATTTCGTTCGAAGCGTTGATGAACATTCCATTGACGGCGGAAACGCGTCCGCGCATTTCATCTGGCGTCAGCATTTGAACCAATGTGTGGCGTATGACGACGCTGATGTTATCGAAAGCTCCGGTCAGGAACAACATCGCCACCGACAGCCAGAAATTGCGCGACAGGCCAAAGACGATTGTCGCCACGCCGAAACCTGCGACAGACCAGAGCAATGCGCGTCCGGCTCTTTTTAGCGGCGGCAGGTGAGTGGTGAGCAGTGCCATTGTGACTGCGCCGATTGAAGGAGCGGCTTGCAGCCAACCAAGTCCAATGGGGCCGACTCGCAAAATGTCTTTGGCATAAACCGGTAACAGCGCGACGGCTCCTCCCAGCAGGACGGCGAATAAATCCAGCGACATGACGGCAAATAGCAATTTTGTTCGCCAGACGTAACTGAACCCGACGATGAAGGAGCGCCAGTCTTTGGTGGCAGCGTTTCCGTTTTGCGATTCTGCCAGATAGGGGCGCTTGGTCATTGCCGCCAGCATCAAAAAGTAAAAAACACTGCCAATCGCTGCCAGCAAATAAACTTTGGTCGCGCCACCAAATATACCAATCAACATTCCGCCAATTGCCGGACCCGCCAGTGAAGCCATTTCGAATCCGCTGATGGCCCACGAAACTGCGTTGCTGAAAATCGGGCGCGGCACAAGTTGCGGCATCAAGGACGAACGCGCAGGGCCTTGAAAGGCTCTGGCCAGCCCACTCAGAAACAGGCAGGAATACATCAACCGGATGCTACCGCCGGTTGCCGACACTGATGCCAAGCCAATCGCACTGATGACGGCCAACACTGTTGCGGTCATCAGAATTTTTCGGCGGTCCAGGCGATCTGCCAGTTGTCCGGCAGGCAATGCCAAACCGATGGTCGGCACGGCCTGAATCAATCCCACCATCGCCAAAGGCCACGCCGAACCGGTTTTTTCATAAAGCTGCCATCCAGCGGCGACGCTCTGCATTTGGACACCCAGCACAGAAAGTACGTGGCCGATCAGAAACAGTCTGAAGTCGCGTTCGTGCAGTGCGGCGTAAGGATCGTGTTTAGGCGTGACAGTTTTGCTGGCTTCGGTTGCAGCGGGTGATGGAAGGTCAGCAGGCATGAAGGGGTTTGAAAATCAGTTTGCTTGAAAAGCGAAAAGGGTGACCGTTTGCGGCCACCCTTTTCGTTCCATGCGGATGAGAGGAATCGAACCTCCACGAGATTGCTCTCACTAGCACCTGAAACTAGCGCGTCTACCAGTTCCGCCACATCCGCATTTGGGAAGGCGCATACTACTAATCGGGTTACATGCTGTCAAGATGGTCAACTGAATCATTTGTCGAATTGCTGCGGCTTTGCAGTTTGCCGTCTGAAAGGTAAAGTGACGCCCTTCGTTCGCAAAACTCTTAACTCACCGGATGATTCAATGAAAGTTTTTGTGATTGGTTCTGGCGGGCGGGAACACGCATTGACGTGGGCGCTCAGCCGAAGTTCATCGGTCAAACAAATTTATTCCGCGACCGGCAACGCAGGCATTTTGAAGCTGACGACTCGTGCAGATGTTGGCAATGCAGACGTCCATTCAATGGCTGATTTTGCGGCCAAAGAAAAGATTGATTTGGTTGTCATCGGCCCGGAACAACCCTTGGTTGATGGATTGGCTGATGCGTTGGCGGCGCGAGGCATTGCCGCCTTCGGCCCTACGCATGCTGCGGCGCAACTGGAAGGCAGCAAGGTATTTTCCAAAGAGTTCATGGCTCGGCACGGAATCCCTACGGCCAGATATGTTGTCGTTGATGATGCCAACGAAGCATTGAAGGCAATCCATTCATTCGGATTTCCGGTCATTATCAAAGCCGATGGATTGGCCGCTGGCAAAGGCGTTGTCGTTGCCGCGAACGAAGCTGAAGCCAAGCAGGCTGTTCAAGACTTTTTGATTGATCGAAAGCTTGGCGAAGCGGGTGCGCGGCTGGTGATTGAAGAATGTCTGGTTGGACGCGAATTGTCGTATCTGGTGTTCAGCGACGGCAAAGACTTTGCCGCGATGCCTGTGGCTCAGGATCACAAGCGAGCCTTCGATGGCGACCTGGGTCCGAACACTGGCGGGATGGGAGCGTTTTCGACTGACGGTTTGCTTGATGCTGAACTGGAATCGCAAATTATTCGCGAGATCGTTGAACCTTCGCTGGCTGCCACGCGCGCGGATGGTTTCCCCTTCAAAGGAGTCTTGTATTGCGGATTGATGCTGACCGCTGAAGGGCCAAAGACACTGGAATACAATGTGCGTTTTGGCGATCCGGAAACACAGGCAATCTTGCGAAGATTGGATAGCGATTTTGGCGAACTGGCGCTTGCCGTAGCGAGTGGAACGTTAAGCCAGGCGAAACCAGTTTGGAGCGAGGAAGTTTCGACCTGTGTTGTGATGGCTTCGGCTGGCTATCCGGGGAGTTATGAAACCGGAAAAGTCATCAGCGGGCTGGAGGCTGCTGACCAGAACGAACGCGTTGTTGTCTTTCACGCGGGCACCAAACTCAATTCCGCAGGAGAGGTGGAAACTGCCGGAGGCCGTGTGCTGGGCGTAACGGCTCGCGCGGCAACGCTGACTGACGCAACTGCGCAAGCTTATGAGGCGGTTGAGAAAATCCGGTTTGAAGGCATGCAATTTCGCCACGACATCGGAACCAAATGAATGCCTGCAAGTGATGAGTAATGAATTCAATCAATCGAATCATTGTTGTGGATGATGGCTGCGATCCAGATTGGTTGACTCGACTTACACTGCCGCTATAATCGAATTCGTTACGACGATAGTTGAAGTGGATGAGCGAAACCGCCTCGCTTTACCAGACGATTCGCAAAAGGATTTATGCTCATGCAACAACCAGTCATCATCAGCGCCACTCGCACCGCCATCGGAAAATTCCAAGGATCGCTTAAACCATTTACTGCTCCCGAACTCGGTTCAATTGCTGTTCGCGCCGCCATCGAACGCGCCGGGCTTGAAGCCAGCCAAATTGACGAAGTCATTATGGGCTGTGTGTTGCAAGCCGGATTGGGGCAAAACCCTGCGCGACAGGCTGCGCTAAAAGCGGGCATTCCCGACAAAGTCGCAGCAATGACAATCAACAAAGTTTGTGGCTCCGGGTTGAAGTCCGTGATGCTGGCCGCGCAATCCATCGCGCTTGGCGACAACGAAATCATCGTCGCTGGCGGGATGGAGTCCATGTCGAATGCGCCGTACCTGTTGCCGAAAGGCCGTGACGGTTACCGGATGGGCAACGGCGAAATTGTTGACGCGATGGTTCACGATGGTTTGTGGTGCGCTTTTGACAACTGGCACATGGGAGAAACCGGCGAAGTCGTTTCTGAAAAGTACGGCATTACTCGCGAGCAGCAGGATGAATACGCTGCGAATTCTCAGCGCAAAGCCGTTGCGGCGATTCAAGCCGGACGATTCAGCGCCGAAATTTGCGCAGTTGAAATTCCGCAACGCAAAGGCGACCCGGTGATTTTTGACACGGACGAAGGGCCACGCGCCGATTCGTCCGCTGAATCGCTTTCCAAACTAAAGCCTGCATTTCGCAAATCCGGTACTGTAACGGCTGGCAACGCTTCGACGATCAATGACGGAGCTGCTGCATTGGTCGTGACTTCGGCGGCGTTGGCCGCAAAACTCGGGCGCGCTCCAATGGCGCGCATCGTTGCGCAAGCCACATCGGGCGTTGAGCCGAAAATGGTGATGATGGCTCCGGTTGAAGCAGTGAGAATGGTGGCGAAAAAGGCTGGCTGGAATGTTGCCGATGTTGATCTGTTTGAGTTGAACGAAGCTTTCTCGTCGCAATCGGTTGCTCTTGTCCAACAACTCGAACTTGATCCAAACAAAGTGAATGTCAATGGAGGCGCGGTTGCGCTGGGACATCCAATTGGAGCTTCGGGCGCACGCGTGCTGACGACGCTACTGCACGAAATGATTCGGCGTGAAGCCAAACGCGGTATCGCCAGTTTGTGTTTAGGTGGCGGCAATGCTGTTGCTTTAGCTGTTGAAAGGTGATGAACAATTGATAATTGAGAATTGGCAGTTAGGCGAACCTTCTTTCAAGCATGCAAACCAACAATCGCTAAAAATCTTTGTTCGATAGCGACTTTTTTGATTGTCAGTTACGAATTATCAACTATCAATTGACCCTATGATTTTCTGCCAACTTTGCAAAAAAGCGAATTCTGATGATGTGGAATACTGCCGCGAATGCGGCACGTATTTGATGGTGATTTCCCGCCCCTACAATGCGGGAGGCTTTGAAACCGGTGATTCGCTGGAAGAGCATTTGTTAGAGCGCATCAGCACCGTGGAATCGGCGTTGACCAAGTCAAACGAACGGTTTGAGCAATTGCTTGACCTGGCGCAGCAGCAGGCGACGGGAAGTTTTTATGACCACATGATGCTGGAGGCTTTGACGGAGATTCTGACCGAAATGCAAGCGGTCAATCCTGAAGAGCTGGAACAGCGGTGGCGAAGTCGCGTTGCCAGGCATTATGAAGAAACCGCCGAGCGTGAACGGTTGGACGAGCGGTGTGAGCGAATCATCTCAGCGTATCGCGGCACCGAGCGCGACGAGTTTATTGATCTGGTTGAAGAAGGCACTTTGCTAATTGCCGAAGGCCGTAGGCGTCGCGGCTTGCGCATGCTCGAAGCCGCATTGTTGCTTGATGAGCATAACGCCGAACTCTGTTTCACCATCGGCGAGCATTACTTCCAGCTTGGCAAGCAACTGGAAGCGGCGATTTTTCTGCGGCGCGCGCTGGATGAGCAAAACAATCATTTCGGCGCACGGTTGTTGCTGGGCCTGTTGAGCGGTGATGAAGGCGAGCCTGAATCTGCCAAAGTTCATTTGCAGCGAGCGCTGGAACTGGACGAAAACTCCTTTGCCGCCCATTACGGATTGGGCCGATTGCTGGCCCGCGAAGGGAAATTGAATGAAGCGTTGACGCATTGGAAACGTGGCTTGTCGCTAAACCCTACGCCGGAAATGCACTATCTGGTTGGACGCACTTACTGGGAGCAGGGGAGCACAGACAAAGCGCTCAAGCATTTTCAGAAAGCCGTCCGTCTTGATCCGCGATTTGATGTGGCGTTTTACAGTTTGGGCCTGATTTGCTGGCAATCGAATCGCACAGCCGAAGCGCGGGAGCATTTTCGCGCTGCATACGAAATTAACCCGCAAGATTCAGATTATCGCACGGCTGTCGAAGCTCGTGCAGGAGATGAATTGCCGCGCCTGCCAGCGTTTGGCTGGTCAAGTCTGTTTTCGCGCCGCAAATCAAAAGTCACAGAAACGCGCTTTGTCGAACTTCTGTGGCGTGACCTCAATTCCTTCTCGATCTCGCCCGCTCCTTTGCGAAAAGCCTCACGCCGATAAGCACATATCACTCTCACAAGCTGATTGCCGCAAACTGGCGACGCAATTTTTTCTTGAATTCAGCGATTCAAATTACTGTATCCGGTAGTAGAACTCTGCCGTCTTAGGCAATGACACGTTCTGGGCCGTTTGTTCTTGGCTCGACATCTAAACATTCAATTAAAAAGACATCGGAAAGGATACTCGTTTATGCGAAGAAACCTGCGCTTGCTGCGTTCTGTCGCAGCTTTATGGCTGGCGTTCTGCCTGATCTTTTCGAACTTTGCGGCGCTGGCGCAAGGGCCGCAAGGAAATCAGGCTCCTGCAAAACCTCCCATCAATCAATCGGATGATCCATTGTTGCGCGGCTTCACCTGGCGTTCTATTGGCCCAGCCAGCATGGGCGGGCGAATTGACGACATCGAAGCCGTCGAGAGCAATCCATTCATTATTTATGTTGGCTTTGCCACCGGCGGGTTGTGGAAATCGGTCAATAACGGCACCACCTGGGAACCGATTTTCGACACTTATCCAACGGCTTCCATTGGTGACGTCGCAATTTGCCAATCCAACCCGAACATCATTTG
>CAYLJQ010000419.1:0-6405 GCA_964383955.1 uncultured Heliomicrobium sp.
AAAACCGGAGATGCGCTTGGGATTTTTGTCCGGCTTCATGCGAATGCGCGAAGAAGGTTCGATCTGGAACCCGCGCACGAAATCACGCTTTTCGTTCGGTCGGAAATACCCGAACCACGGAATAACGATGTGCGAACCGCCAATGCCATCTCCGGCTTCGCGCGGTTGCCAGAACAGTTCGGGAAAATACGCCTGGGCATCCACGTCCAAATGCTCGATGAAATTTTTGCCGATCAAGCCGCTGGAATTGGCAATGCCGGAACCGAGCATCAGCCGCGTGCTTTCCAGCGTTCCGCATGCGACAACCACGGCTTTGGCGGCAATGTCGCGCGTTTTGCCCGTGGTTTTGTCAATGTAACTGACGCCCGAAGCCAGCCCTTTTTTATTGGTGTTGACCTTGTGCGCCATCGCATTCGGAATGACGGTAAACGTCTTCGGGAACTTCTTCATCAGCGGCACAACCTGCCGGAACGCAGAGTTGTAAAAAGAATGCGTTTCGCATCCATCCGGACATTCGCCGCAATAGTGGCATTGTTTGTACCCGTTGTAATCTTTGGTCAACATCGCCCGGCGAACGTTAATCGAAGGGATGCCGATTTTTTGCGCCGCGCGTTTGATCGCCCAGTCAGAGCATTTCAGATTGACCGGCGGCAGGAAGTTTTCGCTGTCCGGCAGGTCTGGATGGTTTTCCTTCTGACCGCAAACCCCCATAAACAATTCAGCTTTGTCGTAATACGGGGCCAGATCTTTGTATTCCATCGGCCAGTCCAGCCCTTGGCCGTCGCGTGAACGCATCTTGAAATCAGCTTCATTAAACCGATTGGCAAAGCGTCCCCAGAACATTGTGCGACCGCCGACATTGCGCGCGCGCATCCATTCGTAAGGCATCTTTTCCGGCGTCGTGTACGGCTCATCTTTCGTGGGGCCGTACATGGAATACTTTTTGGCGAACTCCTCGCTCTTGGTTGTTTCCTGTTTTTGCCCGCGGTATTCGTCTTCATACGGAAACGGCTCGTGGTATGGAAAATCCACCATATGCTTGCGCAGCGGCCCGGTTTCCAGCATAGCCACTTTCAATCCGGCGTTTACCAGCACCCAGGCCGCTGTGCCTCCGGCGGCGCCTGACCCGACAATCACTACATCGTAAACCGGTTGTTGAGTCCTGACAGTTCGTTGTTGTCCCAGCATAAAGACAGTCCTTTCCAAGATATTTTCCCGCGAATTCACACGAAGAATGACAAAGGGGGTTAGCCAACTCACGGGTGAAAATGCTTTGTTGATGAATCACGGCGGATTTAATGAAGCTGGATTTTAGGCGGCGGGTTGCAAGTTGTCTACCCAGTGAATCTTCCAAGCTCAATAAGGGATTTTCTGATGCGCGCTTGCGTCTTTTCGCCCATTCCCGAAACGCTGTTGAGGCCGCCACCGGCGACGAACTTGGCGAAATCTTCCAGATTGGTCAGGCAAAATTGGTCATAAAGCATCTTCAAGGTTTTGATGCCGACGCCGTCCACTTTCAACAGGTCCAGCGTCGTTTCGGGAATTGCAGCTTTGGCTTTTTCGTAGGCGTTGAAGGTTCCGGTGGTCAACAGGTCGGCAATCTTTTTGCTGATCGCTTCGCCGATGCCGGGCAGTTCGCGCAGGCCCGTGACGCCTTTTTCAGCGAAGATTTCAGCCAGTGGCTGCGGCCAGTCTTCTATCGTGTCTGCCGCCGATTGATAGGATCGAACCTTGAAGAAATTTTCGCCGCCAAGCTCCAAGAGTGCAGCCAGGCGGCGAAACACATCGGCTATTTGTTGGTTGGTCATCGCTCAGATGCTCGCTCCCTACTGGTCGCGGTACTGACTGACAGTGCTTTCAGGCAACTTGCCGGTCAAGGATTCCAAGAATGTCACCAGGTCGCGCTGCTCCTCTGCTGTTAAGGCCAGCGGAGCTAGTTCCCATTCGCGCGCGACGTTTGCCTTTCCGCCTTCGTTATAAAACTTAACGACTTCAGCCAGCGTGCGCGCGCTGCCATCGTGAAAGTACGGAGCTGTCAGCGAGATATTGCGAAGCGTCGGCGTGCGAAAGGCTCCGATGTCGAAAACCACGTAGCTGAATCGAACGCGCCCCAGGTCTTCGCCGCCCGGTTGTTTGGCCAACCGGTCAATGACTTCTTTACTTTGTTCTGTGTCCACAGCATCAAACGCAATCCGCGAAAGTTTGTCGAAGTGCGGGTTGTTCATCGCCACGCCTGTGTTGTGGTATTGGAAGTCCGTGAAAAACGGCATCGCTTCGCTGAAGGTATGACAGCGTGAACAGCGGCCACGTCCACGAAACACAGTCAGACCGCGTTTGGCCGCATCACTGATTGCGGACTGATCTCCGGCATTGAACTGGTCAAATGGGGAATCTGCGGCAATCAAGGTTCGTTCATACGCTGCAATCGCCTGGCCAACGCGAACGATGTTCAGTTCCCCGCCAAACACCGATTGAAACTCGGCGCGGTATTCCGGCAAAGAGCGCAATCGCGTGACAACTTGATCGTAAGAATCATTTCCCATCTCGATGGGATTGATCAAAGGCTGAATCGCCTGATCTTCCAAACCTTCGGCGCGGCCATCCCAAAACTGATTCGGGTAAAACATCGCGTTGAACAGGCTGGGCGAATTCCGAGAACCGATTTTGCCACCGATGCCTTCGGCCAGGGGTTTTGCGTCGCCGAAAGCCAGCTTGGGATCGTGGCAGGTAGCGCAAGAAACTTTGCCGTCCGCCGACAGCCGAGCGTCAAAAAATAGCTTCCGCCCAAGTTCGACCTTCGCCACTGTCATCGGGTTATTTCGCGGCACGTAATAGGACCAAGTGTCCGCAGGCAAACCGCGCGGGATGGCAAGCGTCAGCAATCGTTGCTGCGCCTGAAACTTCGATGTCAGCGTCGAACAAGCCAGCAGCACAAAAACCAGCGCGACCGTCAGGCGCGTCCAACGCGAAAAGGATTGTTGTCGAAAACCACTATGTTTCATTTTGAGTTGGCAGTTTAGGGCATCAATCATCCGGGTTTACCACATCTTGTGCCTGATGTCTGACGCGAAGCACGTAAACAGTTTCATCTTCGATGATGAAAAGGATTCGATATTTGTCGAAAAGCAAATGACGAATTTCTGCGCCAAACTTCTGGCTTTCCGGAGCAAGTGAGCAACGCGCCGGAACGTTCTCCAAGCTTTCAATTGCTTCGGTCGCGTCGAAATACCAAAGAGTCGCTTTGTCAGGCGAATACTGTGCTATCCAGCGCGCAGATGCTTTCAAGTCTTCTTCAGCTTCTTTCTCAACAACAACTTTGAAACTCATTGCCTCGGCCTTGTGGCATCAGCCGGAATTCCAAGCATTACTCTAATCTCTTCTAGCACTTCTTTTGCCGGGCGTCCCTCCCCTTTTCTAGCGCTTTCCAACGCACGCAGTGTTCTGGCATTTTCAAGCTCATCAGGATCAAAAATCATCTCCAATGCTTCTATGGTCACCTGTTGAAGGTTTTTGCCCTGAGCGGCAGCAAGAATTCCTATGCGTTGTTCAAGCTTTGCGGGAATCGTAATTGTTGCACTCATAGTTGTTACCTCAATGGATCAGCATGACTTGCTGAATATAATGAACGATCTTGACATCGGCATTATGAAAACGAATCCCGGCAGACGCAACCAAATTGGCCCTTGCCGCAGTATTGTTTGGCCGGATAATCAATGGCGGTTGAGCACAATCCATCAAATCAACGACAACCTTTCTTCGACGACACGCGCAAAGTGGGAGTTGACTGCCGAAGCCTTTGCCAAATTGCTGGCCGGGTTCGATCCGAACCCAGAGCGCGCTGGCACAAAATACGAATCCATCAGAACTGCGTTGCTAAAGTTTTTTGATTGGCAGGGCGCGTCTTATACCGAAGAGTGGAGCTTCAAGATCCGGCAACCTATTGCCACGGCGTCGTTCGTCTGGTGCTGCTGGAATCGCGCAAGCGCGCCGAAAATCGTCACGTTGAGAATGATCAGTCTGCCGTCAGCATCAGCGCCGGCCATGTTGCGCCGTGACAACGCCAATCGCGCCAGAGCTTCCAAACCTGTCGCAGTACTGGCCGATCCGGTTTTTGCGGCAACTGACCCGCGCGTTGCGGTTGCCGCAAAAGGGCGGGCGCTTCCGCCAGTCCAAACGGAAAATAATGCGCGGTCGAATCCAGCAAGGCTGAAGCAACCCTAACGCGACCAGTGCAAGGGTTTGACCTTTCTGTGCGCGGTGACCTGACGCGTTTACTTTTTTCGCGCGATGAGACGAACGCCATTCTGGCTTTTGCGCCGGATGGGGCTGGACTAAAAGCACTGCGCTTTGCCGCCAGCCGGGCGACGGCTACAAATCCTGATCTCGGTCAATACCAAATCGTTCATTTCGCCACGCACGGATTGCTGAACAACGCCCCCCGGAACTATCGGGGTTGGTCCTTTCTTTGGTGGAAGAAGCAGGCAAGCCGCAAGACGGCTTTTTGCGCCTGTCCGCCAACCTGGTCGTGCTCAGCGCGTGTCAGACTGCTCTGGGCAAACAGGTCAAAGGCGAAGGCTTGATCGGATTAACGCGAGGATTCATGCACACTGGTACACCGCGCGTTGTGGCCAGTTTGTGGCAGGTAAGTAATCTGGCGACTGTGGAACTGATGGAATGGACCAGCAATGTTCAGGCAAAGCCTGATCAAGGAAAGTGTAAAAAGCAATTGGGGATCTGACCAGGCGCTGAGACGACTCAATTCTGTAAATTCCTGCGAAAAAAATTTACACCGCAAGCGCAGAGGAATCAGGAAGACGCAGCAGTATTCCTGTCTTCTGGCCATTCTTGCTCCCCGGCCCACACCCAAGAATCGCATCAGATGATCACCCGGCCAGATCACCTTTCCCGTGATTTAGCCCCACGCACAATCACCGGAAACTCGTCAACTTTGAACTATCAGATTTGATTTGCTTACGAAGACCAGATTTACCGGAAAACTTTTTTGATTCGCTCACAAAAGCCTTCCCTTCTATCTGGCGGCAGGAATTATAGGAGGATTGGAAAGAGTGGCTATCCGTAGTACTCGGTATTTCCGTCTACGTAGAACTACTTAGCCAGAAGCTCAATCTCATGACATATCAGCAGTTCAACCGCGGAAAATTCATAAGCTGTCTTTTTGCGCGAGAGCGTATTTCATCAGCGCATGGCTGCCGCGCAGATTCAGTTTCTGGCAAATATTGGCTCGGTGAGTTTCGACTGTGCGGGGGCTGACAAACAAAGCGCTGGCAATATCCTTGGTTGTTTTGTATTCGGCAATCATTTGTAGAACGGTAAGTTCGGTCGGGGTCAGGTCTGTCAAATCCCCGGCCTGCTTTGCGGAATCCCGCCGGTTCAGTAAATAGGACGTCATCGCCGGACTTACATAAGAATGTCCGGCGGTGACAGCCCTGACGCCGGTAACAATATCCGCTAGGGCGCTGTCTTTCAGCACATACCCTTTCGCGCCGACTTTCATCGCCTTGTCCAAAAAACTCCCTTCCCGGTGGACGGTCAGGAAAATAATTTCGATGCCGGGTTCTTTTTCGCGCAGGACTCGCGCCACGCTGAACCCATCCATCATCGGCATATCAATATCCAGCACGGCAACCTGAGGCTTTAATCGCAGCAACATCTGCAAAGCCTCCTTACCATCGCCAGCCTCGGCAATAACCGTCAGGTCAGGCGCGCTTTCGATCATGGTTCGCAATCCCTGGCGGACGATTGGATGATCGTCCGCAATCAGAATCTTGATTTCAGTCGCCATTGTCGCCTCTCGTCGTTGGGAATCTTAGAAACACGATTGTCCCCTGTCCGGGAGAAGATTGGACAACCGCTTTGCCTCCCAGCATGCGTGCGCGTTGGACAATCCCTTGCAAACCGAAACCGCCTGGGCGTGACAACCCCGGCTCAGTCTCTACCAGAAAGCCGCGCCCATCGTCTTGGATGCGAACTTCAAGGGAGGCCGACTGCTTCCTTACACTCACCTCAACACGCGTTGCCGCCGCATGCTTGCTGATGTTATTGACGCATTCCTGCACAATTCGAAACAGGCTGTTTTCCGATTGGGGAGTCAACAACCTGTTGATTTCATCCATTTCAACGTGCAGCACCCACTCGTTTGCGTCTGCGGCTGCTCGCAACAGGTCTTCCAGCGCGCCGGTTAAACCCAGTCGGTCCAATTGACGTGGCCTGAGGTCGTAAATCACCTCGTGTACCTCGTCTATGGCCTGGGTGGCGGCTTCTGCAATCTCGCGCAACTGTTCCATCGCGCGGTCTTGATCGCCGGGCGCGTTCAGGCTGCTCAAAGCGCGGTTTTTAATGATGACGAGGCTCTGGCTTAACCCATCATGTAATTCAGCGGCAATG
>CAYLJQ010000420.1:0-6352 GCA_964383955.1 uncultured Heliomicrobium sp.
CGCGGAATTCAAAACTATTTCCGATGGGGCCGGACGATTGCAGAACGAGTGAGCGTTTGACTCCGGCTTTTTTAAGCGCGGGCAGCGTTTCGGTTTTATAAAACTCCAAAAACTGATCCCACATTTCAGGTTTTACCTGTGTGACCGAAACGCGCGAAAGCTGTGGTTTCGGCGCATCCTGCCCAAAGATGGTTAATGCAAGGAAGAGGACCAGCATTAACGAGCCAAGTCCCAGACTGATTTTGGTGAGCGAATTGTGCTGTTGCATTGTGATTCTCCTAGTTTGGTTGGTAGCTGCAAACGCAGCCGGAGTGATGGATCATCCACACCGCTTCGTTAAGTCCTGTTTTCCATGCTTTCACTTGGGTAAGGCGCAGAAGGATTTCAGAACCCGCCAGCAATTCAAAAAAATCCCGGGAATAATTTTGGTTGGCTTGAATGGTGAATTCTTTCAGTCAGGATTTTCAGCGTTTGCGGTTTGGAAAATGGTTCTGGTGAAAGAGCTGTGATAGATTGACGGCAAGCTCGCACATCACTGGCGTGGCGAATCCAATCAAGCACATCACGATCAAGGCAGGTTAAGAAAAATGGCTTCCGGCACCCACGAAGTCACGCAACTTCTTCTGGCATGGAATAACGGCGACGAAGCGGCTCTGGAGCAATTGGTTCCGATGGTTGAACGCGAATTGCACGGTTTGGCTGAAGCCTACCTGCGCCGCGAAACAGCGGGGAACACTTTGCAGCCAACTGCGCTGATCAATGAAGCATGGATGCGGCTGATTGATTGGAAAAATGTCGAATGGCAAAACCGCGCGCACTTTTTTGGCGTCGCTGCCGGAATGATGCGGCGTGTTTTGGTAGATCACGCACGGCGGCGCAAAGCCTTGAAGCAGGGTGGCGGCGCAATGCTGGTTTCGCTGACACAGGCCGGAGCCGCTGCCGCTGAGCAAACGGCCGACATCATTGCCTTGAATGATGCGCTGAACACCTTATTCACCTTTGACGAACGAAAAGGCCGAATTGTCGAATTGCGTTTTTTTGGCGGCCTGACCGAAGAAGAAACCGCCGAAGTTCTGAAAATCCCGCTGCGCACCCTGCAGCGCGAATGGAGCATGGCACGCGCCTGGCTCTTTAAGGAGTTGAGTCCCGCATAGCGCTGATCATCTGCTTATCCAGCCAACAGATGCTCAAAGCCTTTTTTGTGCTCGCGGCACATTTTCTGGGATGGAACTGCCTTGCCCGGATTGCATAGGCCGAGCGGATTGAACACGCTTTTGACCGCCAGCATCGCGTCCAGCGAAGCTTGATCGAAAATCATCGGCATGTAATCAATCTTGTCCACGCCGACGCCATGTTCACCGGTGATCGTGCCTCCGGTATCCACACACAACTTCATGATTTCCTTGCTGGCAGCGTGAACGCGAGCGACTTCATCGGCATCGCGTCCGTCGTAATTCAAGTTCGGATGCAGATTGCCATCGCCTGCGTGAAAGACTGTCGAAAGCTTCAATTTGTATTTGGCTCCGATGGCGTAAATCCCGGCCAGCGTTTCGGGCAATTTGGTGCGTGGAACGACGGCGTCTTGCACCAGCAAATCAGGGCTGACTCGCCCCAAAGCGCCGAAGGCTCCTTTGCGGCCTGCCCAGAGTTTTTTGCGTTCGGTTTCGTCACGAGCTTCGCGGACAGTGCGGGCGTTATGCTGAAAACAAATCTCCGTCGCCAGTTTGGCCTGCGTGTCCAATCCGGCCTTAAGTCCATCGAGTTCAATAATCAGACAGGCCGCCGCATCGCGCGGATAGCCCGCAGCATAAATCGAATCTTCGACGGCGTTGATGGTCACGATGTCAATCATCTCCAATGCGGCAGGCAACATTCCAGCAGCGATGATAGCCGAAACGGCCCGGCTGGCGTCGTACAAATCCAAGAAGTCAGCCAGCAGAGTTATCACCAATTGCGGATTGCGCGTCAGCCGCACGGTGACTTTGGTTGTGATGCCCATCGTGCCTTCGCTGCCGACGAAGGTTCCCAGCAAATCGTAGCCAATCGTGTCGGCTCCGGCTCCGCCGAAATTCACCACTTCGCCGGTGGGCAACACTACTTCAAGCCCAAGAATGTGATTGGTCGTCGAACCGTATTTTAGACAATGCGGGCCGCCTGCGTTTTCGGCCACATTGCCGCCAATGGTGCAGGAAGTTTGTGATGAAGGGTCGGGCGCGTAATGGTACCCGCGCTCGGCGACGGCTTGCGTCAACCGGACGTTGATCAAGCCAGGCTGAACGACGGCTCGGCGGTTGGCATAATCCACTTCCAGAACTTTGTTCATCCGCGCCATTTCGATGGTCACGGATCGTTCGCCTTTTTCGCAGCCGGTGGCAATCGCGCCAGAACTAAGTCCCGTGCCGGCTCCGCGCGGCCCAAACGGAATGCCGTTTTCGGAAAGGTACCTGACAATCCACGAAACCTGTTCAGTGTTGCGCGGGAAAACGACGGCCAACGGGCGAGACTTGTGCGTAGTCATGGCGTCGCATTCGTAAACCATCAGTTCGGCGTCATCTGCGGCGACAGCGTCTTTGCCAAGGACTTCGCGCAACCGTGCGACGATCTTCGATTCTAATTGTTCAGACATTGATCGGGTTCCTTTTGTGCCTTGAGCGGCGATGTGACATTCGATCTGTGGCTGGTAGAATACTTGCCGGACAAATCCAAAGGCAAGCAACTATGAATGCAATCGTACTGAAAGACAGTTTTGGCCGCGCCATTCGCGATTTGCGGATTTCCATTACAGACCGCTGCAACTTCCGCTGCTTTTACTGCATGCCGACCGAAGCGATGGAGTGGAAACCGAAGCCGGAGATCCTGACTTACGAAGAGATCATCACGCTGGCTGAAGTTTTCGTCTCGCTTGGCGTCAACAAGCTTCGCGTGACCGGCGGTGAGCCTATGCTGCGGCGTGACCTGGAAAGTCTGGTCGAACGCTTGGGAGCGATTCCTGGCATTTCGGATTTGGCGATGACGACGAACGCGCACTTTCTGCGTGGGCGCGCCGAAGCCTTGAAGCGCGGCGGTTTGCAGCGCATCACCATCAGCCTGGATTCGCTGACGCCGGAACGCTTTTCACTGCTGACAGGGCGCAATGAACTCCATAGAGTGCTGGACGGAATTGACGCCGCGATTGAAGCGGGCCTCGATCCTGTCAAAGTCAATTGCGTGATGATGCGCGGCATCAACGACGATCAAGCCGTCAGCTTCGCCGAATTCGCCCGCACCAAAGGCGTTCACGTTCGCTTCATCGAATTCATGCCGCTGGACAACGGCAAAGTCTGGAAACGCGAAATGGTCATGCCCGGCGAAGAAACTCGCGCCCGCATCCACGAAGCTTTCCCGCTCGAACGCGTCAAATCCGAAAACCTGAGCGAAACTGCGCGGCGTTGGCGCTTCGCTGATGGCGCTCTTGGCGAAATCGGCTTCATCAATCCGGTCACGCAACCGTTCTGCGGCCATTGCAGCCGCATTCGCCTGACTGCCGACGGACAGATTCGCACCTGCCTGTTTTCCAACGTCGAACACAACATCAAAGCGTTGCTGCGACAAGGAGCGACGCGCGACGACCTGATTGACTTCATCGCAGCAACCATCGAAAAGAAAGAAGAACGTCACCACATCAACGACCCTGAGTTTGTGCAACCGTTGCGTACGATGTCTTGCATTGGAGGATAAAAGTATTGCCAGCCAAAGACTTTTACCATGACAATTTGAAGCAAGCGCTTATCAAAGACGGCTGGAATGTCACGGATGATCCGCTGACATTCAAGTGGGGCAAGAAAGATATTTACATCGACCTTGGCGCGGAAGAGATCATTGCGGCCGAGAAGCGCGGGCGACAGATCGCAGTTGAGATCAAAAGTTTCATCAGCGATTCGGAAGTTGAAGACCTGAAAAATGCTTTGGGACAGTTCATTCTTTACCACGACATTATGTTGCGGCTGGAGCCAGACAGAACTTTGTATTTAGCAGTGCGCGAATCTACGTACGCGGATATTTTTGAAGAGCCAATCGGTGAAATTTTGCTGGAGAATCAGCGAATCAAACTGATCGTCTTCGATCCGCAAAAGGAGGTAATTCTGAAATGGATAGACTAGAGGCTTTTCGTCAGATCATTCGTGACGTGCTTTCGGCTTACGTTGAAGTTCGCTATGCCAATGGTGATATTCAAAACGAAGTCGTATTCGATGAAGAGCGCAACCGGTATCTGGTCGTGTCGCTCGGCTGGGATTCAGCCAAACGAATCCACGGTACGCTGATTCATATAGACATCATTGCCGGAAAAATCTGGATTCAGCGTGACGGTACAGAACACGGCATTGCACGAGAGCTAGTCGCGGCTGGAATCCCACGAGAACAGATAGTTTTAGGATTTCACCAAGCAGAAGTCAGACCGCTGACAGAATATGCCGCTGCCTGATCTCAAATGGCTACAAACTTTCAGGGGAGCCGATCAACGGCTGAGAGTTCGCTGTAGGGCGAAGACCCTTGGAACCTGACACGGTTAACACCGTCGTAGGAAGAAAGGACAAACATGAAAACCAACGGAAACAATTCAAATCATCAATCATCAATCGAAACACAACTTCCGAATTCACAGCGCGTTTACGTCGCCGGTCAAGCCGACGGCGTCAGCGTGCCGTTTCGCGAAGTCAGTCTGAATGTCACCAAAGGCTTCAACGGACAGATTGAAGTCAACGAACCCGTTCGCGTGTACGAAACCAGCGGCCCGTGGGGCGATCCGCAGTTCAAAGGCGATGTGCGCGACGGGCTTCCCGCGTTGCGGCGGCAATGGATCATCGAACGCGGAGATGTGGAAGAGTACGAAGGCCGCTCCGTCAAACCGGAAGACAACGGCTACCGCTCTTCGGAAGAAGCGAATTACGCCGCACAAAAAACCAAAGGCAAGCTGGAAGAATTCCCCGGACTTCGCCGCCAGCCGCTGCGCGCCAAAGCCGGTCACAACGTGACGCAGATGCATTACGCCCGCAAAGGCATCATCACGCCGGAAATGGAATACGTCGCCATCCGTGAAAATCTAGGCCGCGAAGCCGCCTTTGAAGCCATGAACGACCGCAGCAAATTGAATTACCAGCACAAAGGCGAATCTTTCGGTGCGTCCCTGCCTTCGCACGTCACACCGGAGTTCGTTCGCGCTGAAGTTGCTCGCGGACGAGCCATCATTCCAAACAATATCAATCATCCAGAAACCGAACCGATGGCGATTGGCCGCAACTTCCTGGTCAAGATCAACGCCAATATCGGCAACAGCGCTGTCGCGTCTTCGATTGAAGAAGAAGTCGAAAAGATGCGCTGGGCGACCAAGTGGGGAGCCGACACGGTGATGGATTTGTCTACCGGCAAAAACATTCACGCCACACGTGAATGGATCATCCGCAACAGCCCCGTGCCGATTGGAACCGTGCCGATTTATCAGGCGCTCGAAAAAGTTTCAGGCAAAGCCGAAGAACTGACCTGGGAAATTTACCGCGACACCTTGATCGAACAGGCCGAACAGGGCGTTGATTACTTTACGATTCACGCCGGAGTTCGGCTGCCTTACATTCCGATGACGGCCAAACGCACGACGGGCATTGTTTCGCGCGGCGGCTCGATTATGGCGAAATGGTGTCTGGCGCATCACCGCGAAAGTTTTCTGTACACGCACTTCCGTGAAATCTGCGAAATCATGCGGGCGTATGACGTCAGCTTTTCGCTCGGCGACGGCTTGCGTCCCGGTTCGATTGCCGATGCCAACGATGAAGCGCAATTTGCCGAACTGGAAACCCTGGGCGAATTGACCAAGATCGCCTGGGAGCTGGATTGCCAGGTGATGATCGAAGGCCCAGGCCACGTGCCTATGCACCTGGTCAAAGAGAATATGGAAAAACAGTTGGCCGTTTGTGACGAAGCTCCGTTTTACACGCTGGGGCCGCTGACGACGGACATTGCTCCGGGCTACGACCACATCACCTCGGCCATCGGAGCGGCAATGATTGGCTGGTTCGGCACAGCGATGCTGTGTTACGTCACACCCAAAGAGCATCTTGGTTTGCCGGATAAGAAAGATGTCAAAGACGGCGTCATCACGTACAAGCTGGCGGCACACGCAGCAGATTTGGCCAAAGGACATCCTGGTGCGCAGCTTCGAGACAATGCCGTTTCCAAAGCGCGCTTTGAATTCCGCTGGGAAGATCAATTCAATCTTTCGCTCGACCCGGAAACCGCGCGCGAATTTCACGACGAAACCTTGCCGCAGGAAGGCGCGAAACAGGCCCATTTCTGTTCGATGTGCGGCCCGCATTTCTGT
>CAYLJQ010000421.1:0-6347 GCA_964383955.1 uncultured Heliomicrobium sp.
GAGACACGGTAAATTTTCATAAACCTCCGCCGGGATAAAAGAAAAAGAGCTATAAGCTTCAATTCATCGCCTTTGTCTTCTCTTCATACCGAAGAATCATTCCGCGATCGCCAACAGCCCAGCCTTTTTGCGGGGAAAGAAAAAACAAATTGCGGATGCGGCTGCCTTTGGCGGTGAAGTCAGTTTGCCAGGACAGGCCTCCGTTGTCGGTGCGCATCAGGGAAGTGTCGTAGACGACGGCTTCGGCGCTGCCTTCGCGGGGAGCGAAAGCGGCCATCCAGCCGTTTGTCGGATCAAGGAATTGCGTGCTGAGTGTGGAGCGAACGGAGGTGCGGTGTTGTTGCCAGGTTTTGCCTCCGTCGCGGGTGTGGAGCGCGAAAAAGAAGCGGTTTTCGCCGTCTTTCATCTCGCCGGTGACGGTGCCGGTGTTTTCATCCGTAAAGCGGACGGAGTTGATCGTTCCGGGCGTGAAGCGGCCAGAAACATACTTGGTTTCCAGCGTCAACGGCACGCGCTTCCAGGTTTTGCCAGCATCTGACGTAACAAACAAACCGCCAATGTTGCTCTGAGCGCGCCCGTAAAAGTTTCCGATCAGCCAGCCGTGGTCCGGGTCCAGGAAATAAACGTCGCGGAATCCGAAGTTGTAATTCGATGATTCCACCGGCAAACCAACGACGGCTTGAACCTCTTCGGCGGGTTTCCAGTCAACGCCGCCGTTTGTGGTGTGCAGCAAGGTTGCGTTTCGACCTACGGCCCAACCGTTTTGCAAGTCTGTGAAATGCACGCTGAGCAGGTTGGGAATCTTCTGAGTCATCCAGGTGCGTCCGCCGTTGATGGTGCTGACCAGAACGGTTTCGCCTTCGTCATCTTTGCTGGTGGAATCGCCGATCATCCAGCCGTGGTTCCAGTCCAGAAAGTAAACGAAGTTGATGTTGGCAGAGACGCCGCTGAGCAGTGGTTTCCAGCTTCTGCCGCCGTCTGTCGTGCGGTAAATGGCTCCGGCGTCGCCTGCTGCCCAGCCGGTCATGGAATCCACAAAATGAAGCGCCCGCAGATTTTTGTCAGTTTCCGCTGCGCGCCGAGCCATCCGCCAATTGCTTTTGGCCATGACGGATTCTGTCAGTGCGTCGGCAACGGGCGGCGTCGCGATTTTGGGTTCTTCTTTTTCGGGAGAAGCATCGGCATCAACATTTGCCGCTGTCGTCAGGGCTTCCGATTTTGTTTCCACAACCTTAACTTCTGGCTTGGCTTCCGATTTTGTTTCAGGTTTGTTTTCTGCTTTGGCCGTTTCTTTGTTCTCCGCCGTGGGCTCAACCGATTTGGGCGATTCTGCTGTCGTCACTGGCGCAGAGATTTCTGGCTGCGCTGGTTCTTTGACCGGTTCTTTCGTTTCTTCGGAGGCTTTTTGGTTGGCCGATTGAGCGATGGTTTCGGCTGATTCGCTCGGTTGTTTTTCTGCTTTTTGGTTGGCCGCGATCTGCGTTTGAGGTTTTTTCGGCTCCCGCTTTGCAGCTACGGAACTTGTTGGCGGCTCGTAAGTCATGACCGCGAATTCTTTGATTGCGCCATTGGCAACCAATTGTTCGCCCGTGGATTTGGCGCTTTGCATTGAACTGAATTTGCCCACGCGAACGCGATAGCGCATGCCTTTGCCCGGCACCTCGGACTTTATCAAATAGGCTTCAATGTCTTTGGTTTTTAGTTCTGCAATGATTGCCTGTGCTTCGGCTTCGTTGGAAGCAGAGACGATTTGAACAGAAAATGCGCTTCGATTTTGCGCAAAACTGGCAGGTGAAGCGGTGAGCAAAGCAGCAGTGATCAAACAACACAACGTGAATACGCGCAGGAGAGAAATTTTTGGCAGCTTCATAATGAATCCTGACTGAAGTTGGAATGCGGGGTCAGGTTGGGAGGGGCAATCTCAGCGACAGGGCGGGCGCATAATATCACTGCATTAATCTCGCCGCACTAATTTTTTATTCTGTTTTTGCAGTCGGTACACGCGGTTGATTTTTCGGGTCATTCAATCACAGCCAGCGTTTCTCCGGCATTGACTGTTTGGCCCTCCGCGACGCGCATTTCTGTCACTTTGCCGGCTTTCGGGGATTGGACTTCGTTCTGCATTTTCATGGCTTCGACGATCAGTACGCCTTGATCGGCGGCGACTTCATCGCCTTCGTTGAGCAGCACGCGGACGACTTTGCCGGGCATTGGCGAGATCAAACTGATTTTGCCGCTGGCGCCTGCTGCGCCTCCCGCGTTACTGCGCAAGCGTTTTTTGTCGCGCACGTTGATCGCCACGCGCTGACCGTTAACGACAATTTCCGTTTCGCCGGTTGGCGATTTTTCCAGCGCGCAGCGGTAAATGCGGTTGTTCATCTGCACGACAAAAAAGCCCGTTTCTGGCTGGCTGACTTCAGCCGCGTGCGTTTGTTCGCCAATCGTTATCTGTGCATTGCCGTTTGTCGCGGCAAACTCCGCTTCGATTACTTGCCCGTCAATTTCCAGTTCCAGTTTCATCAGTTTACTTTGCTTGTTTGAAAAGGTGACCGTACTGCAACGGCTCCCCTTTTGTCCACGGGCGGTATTCGTTGCAGAAATCAATTCGTTCGCCCAGCGGCGGATGGCTGGCTTGCCACAATCTGACCAGCCAGTGCGGACGCGGAACCGCCAGATTTTCCGTTTGCAGTTTGACGAACGCCGTTGCGGCAGCGCGGTTGTTCTGCGTAATTTCCAGCCCAAAGCGGTCTGATTCGTGCTCCTGGCTTCGCGTAAACGCCATCACGCCCGGCGTAATGAAAAACAGGAAAATGCTGAACAGCAGAATGATCAGCGGCAGCGAAGCCACGTCAGACAATTCGCTAAACCCAAAGCGATCTTTGTACTTCCGCAGCAACCAACCGGAAGTTCGGTGGATCAGGTACAGCGTGAACAAAATTATGAGC
The DNA here is from genome assembly GCA_964383955.1 of uncultured Heliomicrobium sp. Taxonomy (GTDB): domain Bacteria; phylum Acidobacteriota; class Blastocatellia; order RBC074; family RBC074; genus RBC074. The sequence goes on from CAYLJQ010000421.1 coordinate 2,946, forward strand.
GGAAAGAAAATCAGCATTTTCCAGATGTGACCGAGCACGTAATGGCCCATCTCATGTCCCATTACGAACAGCAATTCGTTTTCGTCTAGCTTGGCAATTGTTGTGTCCCACAACACGATTCGCTTGGTGTTGCCGAAACCCGTGACATACGCGTTCAGGGCTTTGGTGTCTTCGCTTTTGGCGACTTCGTAAACGCGACCGCCTTCGATGCCCGCGCGTTCGGCCAGCGCCAGGATTTTCGTTTCCAGCTCTTTGTTTTTCATTGGGCCGAACTTGTTGAACAGCGGATCAATCCAGACGGGTTGGACCAGAATCGTCAAGATCAAGAAGGGAACTGACAGCAAACCAGTGTAAAGCCACCATCGGCGCGGGCTTCGTTTCAACAGCAAATAGGGAATCCAGACAAACAAAAATCCTACGACCAGGCTGAGGGCCAAACCGATCAACGAATCGCTCATCCATTTGCCGAAGGTTTGATTCGACATTCCGTAATCGTGCTGGCGAACGAATTCCTGGTAATAGGACAGCGGAAAATTGATAACGGCATTGATCAGCGTGAAAATCACAAAGTAAATGCCGACGACGAAAAACCACTTTTTGCCAATCGCCTGTGCCCAATTTCGAATACGCGCGGAAAATCCTGTGAAAAGAAACAGCGCCGGAATTGCCAATCCCCAAACTAGATTGAACACCCACAACACCAAACCGCTGCGGTGATACTGCAACGCTTTTTCGCTGGGTTCGGGAACGGGAACGATGTCGCTGCTTTGAGTGGATTGAGACGCTGACGGAGCCGGTTGCGTTTCGGACTGCTGCGCGAAAGCGAAGGACGTCAAAATGAAACAAAGACTGGCAATGAGAATGAGTGGGCGCATATTGCCTCCTTGTTGCTAAATTGCCGGTTAGGTTCAGCGGCCAATTCGTCCGGCAGTTTTCCACTTACTGACTTTTGTCGATTCGGTGGTTGAACTACTGTTTTGCTGCATTTGAGCCTGCTGCGAAAAATTTATTGCTGCGACGATGGCGGCGGCGATTTGGGCTTCGTTGTGGCCATTCGATTCGGTTTCCGCTTTTTGCCGTTCCAGAAATCGAGCGATGTAACCTGTATCAATCTCACCGCTTTTGAATTCTTCATCCTCCAGCACCGACTGAAAGAAGGGAATTGTCGTGCGGATTCCGCCGACGTGATATTCGCCCAGCGCGCGTTGCATTCTGGCGATGGCTTCTTCGCGTGTCGCGCCCCACGCCGCCAGTTTGGAAATCATTGGGTCGTAAAACAGCGGAACTTCCCAGCCTTCGTAAACTCCGCTGTCGTCGCGAACGCCAGGGCCAGATGGAGTTCTAAGGCGCGTGATTTTGCCCGGTGAAGGCAAAAAGTTCTTTTCCGGATCTTCTGCATAAACGCGGCATTCGATAGCTGAACCCGTCCAACGAATATCTTCCTGTTTGAAACTGAGCGGTTCGCCAGCCGCAATGCGAATCTGTTCGCGCACCAGATCTACGCCTGTAACCATTTCCGTAACAGGATGTTCCACCTGCAAGCGCGTGTTCATTTCCAGAAAGTAAAAGTTGCGGTCGGCGTCCACCAAAAATTCAATTGTGCCAAGGCTGAAGTAATTTGCCGCGCGAGCGATTTCGACTGATGCGGCCCCCATTCTGGCGCGCAAGTCTGCGTCGTTGAAACTTGCCGGGCATTCTTCAATGACTTTTTGATGGCGACGTTGAATGGAACATTCGCGCTCGCCCAGGTGAATGACATTGCCGAACTTGTCGGCGGCAATTTGGATTTCGATGTGGCGCGGACGTTCGATCAGCTTTTCGATGTAAACCGCAGGGTCGCCAAACGCGGCTTGCGCTTCGGCACTTGCCATTTGCAGGGCAGAGGCCATTTCTTCATCGGAACGAACAACGCGCATGCCTTTGCCGCCGCCACCTGCCGAAGCCTTCATCATCACAGGGTAGCCAATTTCCGCCGCGACTTTTCGGGCAGTTGCCTCGTCTTTTAGCGGTTCCACTGTGCCGGGAACAATCGGCGCTTTGGCTTTCGTGGCTGCAACGCGGGCGTTGGTTTTGTCGCCCATCATTTCGATGGATTCCGGCGAAGGGCCAATGAAGGTGATTCCAGCTTCGCCAACGGCGCGCGCAAACCATTCGCGTTCCGATAAAAAACCATAGCCCGGATGGATGGCTTCGGCGCCGGATTTTTTCGCGGCATCAATGATCTTTTCGCCGACCAGATAACTTTGCGCTGCCGGAGCTTCGCCAATGAAGTAGGCTTCGTCGGCCAGCCGCACGTGTAATGCCTGGCGGTCAGCTTCCGAATACACCGCGACGGGCGAAATTCCTAGATCTCGACAGGCTCGAATCAGCCGGACGGCAATTTCTCCACGGTTGGCGATCAGGATTTTACGGAACATAAAAAAGAGTGGACGGGAGTCAGCAGTCGGTAGTCAGTAGATAATCGGCTAAATCCTGCCAATTACCGAATCCCGACTGCTCTCAAGGAACAATTGAGCTTCCAGGATTTTTCGGATCGTAGCGAACAGTGATGCTCGCGCCAGGGACATACAACTGACCGCGGTGCAATTGATCTGCTGTCAGCTTTTGAGAGGTTTCGTAATCCACATTGGCGATATTGTATCGGTAGAAAATGATCGTCAGTCCGGAATCATCAAGCTGGGAATCCAAAACTCTGCCTTCCGTAACCCGACCGAATTGAACTAACCAGACATTGTATTCTGCCAAGGGGTCACGACCACGTAACCGGTAGTAAAGTCGAACAAGCCAACTGTGGTGCATGTGTCTGCTTCAGTATTGGGGCAATGGGGGATTAAAGGTAAAACGGCCTCAAGTGAGTGGGCGGCAATTGCGCACAACTTGAGGCCGTTGTCAGTTCATCGTCGTTCAAGAACGCATTCGGTTGTGATTCAAAGACGGTTTATCGCCGCCGCGATTTTACGGGCACAGGATCAGTAACCACAGTGGACGTTGCTGTTTCCCCATTCTGAGGAGTGTCAACAACGATGCCATCCACCATTGTGATATCGTCGGCAGTGCCGAACTTTTCATCAGGGCCGGCAGAAATCAGTTTGTAATCGCCAAAGCTGATTGCGCTGCCGCGCGAAGCAATGACTCCGACGGGTTGGTAACTGAAATCGTTGTCCCAGTAATCATTATGAGGAACAGACTCGGCGTTTACGCGCGTGAGGTCAGTAAGTTCCTGCGGGTAACTGCCGTATTCGCGATGATATTTATGCAGCGCTTCATAGTGCAGCGCATACATTTTGGCCCGCGTTGCGGCAGCCTTTTTGGCCCGGCCTCTTTCGAGCATGCTTGGAATCGCAGAGGTTAAAACTGTGGCAAAGACAACAAACAGCGCGACCGACAGGACTGCCGAAACCC
>CAYLJQ010000422.1:0-6330 GCA_964383955.1 uncultured Heliomicrobium sp.
GTGAGGAACCCACCAACGATAATGCCGGACGTGGCGTTAATTTTGCAGAACCGGTTGCTCTCTCTAAAGCTTGAGTGACCATAATTAAAACTCTCCCTCAACTTCTACTGATGATTGATGTAACTCTTTTTTGAACGTCGGCTCACCAACTACCAAAAATTTAGTATTTCGTTTTTTAGCGGCTCGCCGGTGACGATTGTTTCTATACAAAAGTCGGGCCAGAGCGGTTGGCAAGCTAACGTGGTTTCAATATTGGGTTTGATCAAGAACCGCTGATCGCGAGGCGGCCATTGAATGTTCGTTAATGGAACTTTTGAATTTCAAAAGCGGACTCTGTAGTGTCAAAGTTCTTTGTCATTGGCTATCTACAGAAACCTGACATTGGCTAGTTACGAGATGAGTGCCTGAAAGTTCCTTTTATACAGGCTTCCCAACAAAAACTTTCAGCCGCCGTAATGCCTGCAAGTGATTTCTTTGCAAGCATTACTGCGGCTGAAAACGATTCCAAACAGTATGAAATTAACAGACTGGCTATCAATTTCTGAGGAGCTTCACTCCACCATTAATACCGCTGATTTTAATCGGCGCTCCACCGGCTCCCAGCTTACCGACCAACTGGCCGCGCTTCATTTCCCCCTGTACGGAAAGCGGCAAATCGGTATCAATTCCGCCGTTGATGCCGCGAACGTCAACATCAGCATTAACTTCGCTACGAATACCAACCTCGACCCCGCCATTGATGCCGCTGATGCGCAAGCCCGCATCACTCAATTTCACCATTGACACGGAAACGCCGCCATTAATGCCACTCAGTTCGGCTACTGTCCCAGCCTGTTCCACTTTGACTCTGCCGTTGACGCCTGAAACGCCAACTTCACCAGTGAGTTGCCCAATCGTAACCCCGCCGTTGATGCCGGAAACTTTCAAATTGCCATTGCGCGGCAAACGAACATTCACTTCGTGGCGAACCCAGCCGTGGTCTCTGTCCCACTTTCCGCCTTCTTTATCGTTTTCGGTTTTGATGACCAACGAGCTGGCAGTGTTTTCGATAATTACTGGCTTGCGGGCCATCGCTTCTTCGCTGGAGGCTTTGATCTGAATATTGATTTCGGCCCGGTCGGCATCCCAGGTTTCAACCGTCACGCGACCATTGAATCCGCTGATTCGCGTGCTGGAGCCTGGTGACAGCGTAACGGTTTTGTTGACCTGATCGGTCACTTCATATTCCTTTGCTGAATCGGTGCCTTTGGCCATCAAATTTTTGACAGCTTTGGGTGAGTCCACAAACGTCAGCGCGAAGGCTAACAAAACCAAACATGCAAATAGAAATTTCATTGCTCGTCTCCCTGTTGAGTATTGATACTTGCTTTTTGAACTGTTCAGCGCACGCTCTTCCTGATTCGCACGCTACCGCTAAAACTTGAGGCTCGAACATCCGCGCCGCCTTTGCCAACCGTGCCTGTGATCAAACTGCCGCCAATGTTCCTGGAAAGCTGCACCGGAAATTCCGTATTTACCGAGCCGCTATGCGTCTTGGCCGACAAGGTAAAGTTGCTGTCCGGCGGCAAAACCAGGATGACTTCACCGCTGAAACTCTCAAACTCGTAATGACCGTCGGCGTGCAACTTGCCTGTGAACTGGACGATGCCGGAAGTCGTCTTGGCGACGATTTCGCTGCTATCCAGATTGGTCAGCGTAATTGAATCACTGGTTGAACCGACTTCGATACGGCCTTTTGAATCACTGACGTTCACGGCGCTGCTGACAGAAGTGGCTTTCACGCCTTCGCCAACGCCTTTTATATTCACGACTCCGCTCAAAGCAGTGACAACGGCGCGACCTTTCACGTTTGAAACCGTCACATCGTCGTTATAACTGGTCGCTTGAACATCGCCGCCGACATCGTTGATGACAACCCACCCATTGTTCGAGCGAACAATCGCCCGTCCGCCAATCTTTTCCAGCTTGACGTCTCCGCTGTTGACGGTTGCCGTCACGTCGTCTCGGGCATTGGTGACGCGAATCGAGCCGCTGCTGGCTTGCGCAAAAACTTTGGAGTTGGAATCGTTAACCGTCACGGTTCCACTGCTTGCGTTTACTCGAAGCTCACCGCCAATGTGTGTCGCCGTCACGTTGCCACTGGTCGCCGCCAAACTGGCAATATCTGTCACGTCCTGAGCCGAAACATTTCCGCTGGTAGCACGAGCAGTGACCCGCTCAATCGGTCCAATCACAGTGATGTCGCCGCTGGTCGTGTTCACAGGACTGATGGAACTTGAACGCGGAACTTTGATGTCAAAATCAACGGTCACTCCACCGCCTCGCCAGTTGTAACCGCTTGGATACACTGTGCGAATTTCAATTCGTTCAGGCCTCTCCATCACTTCGATTTGAACTTTCGCAAAATCGGCTTCGTTACGCCCACGCTTGATGGCGTCCACTTTGACGCGGTTTTCATTCCAGGTCGAGATACGAACAACACCGCTGTTGCCGTAAATGCCAACCGTGCCAGATGCTGTCAGATCATAGGTCTGATGAAATTCCCTGTCCTGATTGCTGGCTTGCGCAAAGGCTGCTTGCAAGCCGCCAACCAGCGACAACGCCATCACAATCGCCAACCATCCAATTTTTATCCCACGTCTAATCATCGTTTCTCTGTGTCTCCGTCATAATTACTGCAAAGCAATCTCCTGCATTAACTCAACTTTTCTGGCATACGCGGCCAGCAGAAATTGTCCGGCAGCCGTATCATTCGGCAGTTCCCGCAAAGCGCGCTTGCTCTGCGCAATCGAACTATCAATTAGCGCCAGACTGCTTTCATACTTTTTGAAAGCTTCCGGCTCAATTTCAGTGCGGCGTTTGGCAACCGCTCGATCCAGCAACTTGATCGCCGATTGATATTCCCGCTCGGTTCGCACCAGTTGCTGCGCCAACAGTTCAGTGTCACTTAATTGGCGAGCCGGAACCACTTCGCGCGGAGTTTGTGGTTTTGGCCTGACCTTTTCCACGTGCGCCAATTCGTTTTTGGGCGTCGGAATTGATTCCGGAGTTGCGCTTTGCTGCGGCGTCGCCGTCGGACGAATTTTCGATCCAACAAATGGTTTGTCTTTGTCATCGCGCCGCATAAGCCACATGGTAGCAACGACCGAAACTGCAATCAGCAAAATCGCCAAGGCCGCTTGCCTTGCCAACGAGGGAGCCATCAGCCACCCAAACATCGTTTGCCAATAGGACGGTTTCTCTTTTCGAACTTGCGGAACTGGCTCCGTCGCAATTCTGGAGCGAATCGCGTCCCAGCTTTCTGCTGCCGGGTCAATTGCTGTCTGTTCGTAAAACTCGGCAAACAAAGCGTTTTCGCTCTCCAATCGGTCCCGTTCTGCTTCGCAAACAGTGCAGCCAACCAGATGCTGGCGCACTTCGGCAGCAAGGCGTTCGGTCAGTTCGCCGTACAAAAAATCTTCCAACTCAATTTGGCAACGTTCGCAATTCATAATCTGGTGCCAGGTTTCAGGTGTTAGATCGAAACTAACACTAAACTGCTAAATATGGTTCAAGCCTCTTTCTCATTTCGGCTCGCGCACGATGAAGATCGGTTTTCAACTTGCCAATCGAATGACCCGTAATCGAACTGATCTCTTCGTAGCTTTTTTCGTGAAAAATCTTCAAACTGAAAACGATTCGCTTGTCGTCGTCTAACTCTGCCAATGCCTTGTGAATCGTTTCGGTCAATTCCCTGTCCAGCATGCTTCCTTCCGGCAAAACAAATCCTGATTCCAGCTTCATACTTTCCGGCTCGTCCAAGCCGACTTTCCGTTCGTCCTTTCGCGTTTGCCTGGACGATTCGCGGACCACATTTCGCGCAATGCCAAAGAGCCAGGTTGAAAGTCGCAACTCATCCCGCAAACCGCCCAGATTCCGATAAGCTCGAACAAACGTTTCCTGGGCGAGCTCTTCAGCCAATTCTCTGTTCTGAACGTGATGGTTGATGAAGCTGAGAACCGGGCGGCCATAACGGTTGAAAATCAGATGAAAAGCTTCTTCGTCGCCGCACTTGGCGCGTTCCACCACGCCCGGGGATATTTCCGAAAACGCCATCTTCTCCCTTTGATCTCTTCTCTCTGACTCGGTATTCAGACTTTCGGACCAACCTTCTCGCAGCTTCGAAGCCAGACTTCTCATAATTTCTCACCGCGCGCCACTCATTTCTGTTTCGCTGGGTAAGTGCAACTATGGCCTGGAAGGTTTCAATGGTACGAAGAAAAACTTTACCAAAGCGACCGGCCCCATTTTGCCAGATATGTTATAAGTCCGGCGCTATGAGTAAGAAACGCTTTTTGGTTACAGGCGGTGCGGGCTTCATTGGCTCGCATCTTGTGGATCGGCTGCTGACTCAAAATCCCGCCAGAGTCACAGTCGTAGACAATTTCGACGAGTTTTACGACCAACACACCAAACGCTCGAATATAGAAAATCACCTGCGTCATCCTGCCTACCGTCTGGTCGAAGCTGACATACGGAATTTCAACCAGCTTCGCCAGGTTTTTTCCGAAGAATATTTTGACGTCATCATTCATCTGGCTGCCAAAGCTGGTGTTCGACCTTCGGTCGCCGACCCGCGCGGCTATGAAGAAGTAAACATCGCCGGAACCGTCAACTTGCTGGATCTGGCGCAAAAAAATGGCATAAAAAAATTCGTCTTTGGCTCTTCCAGTTCGGTTTACGGACCGGCGGCCACTCCTCCTTTCAGAGAAGACGCTCCACTTGTCCCGATTTCTCCCTACGCTGCAACCAAGGCAGCAGGCGAATTGCTCTGCAATACATTCAGCTACCTGCACGGAATCAACATTACTTGTTTACGGTTTTTCACGGTTTACGGTCCGCGGCAACGGCCTGACCTGGCAATTCATAAATTTTCCAGGCTGATTTCCAGCAACCGTCCAATCCCGGTTTTCGGCGATGGACTGGCCGAACGCGACTTCACGTACATTGATGACATTCTGCAAGGCGTGCTGGCAGCCGCTGATTACACTGCAACCCCGTTTGAAGTGATCAACTTGGGTGAATCTGCAACCGTGACTGTCAATCAGATGATTGAATTGCTGGAAAATGCGCTCGGTCAGAAAGCCATCATTGACCGGCAACCTGCCCAACCCGGAGACATGCCGCGCACCCATGCAGACATCAGCAAGGCGGCTCGGTTGTTAGGGTACAAACCGACAACCCCGGTGGAAGCCGGACTGAAAAAATTCGCTGAGTGGTTCAAACGCGGCGTAAAGAGTTAAAATCCGCCAGACAACTTCAAGGAAACTGGCAATGGCAACTCCAAAATCAAAACTTGAGAAACGGCTTCGTACGGTGGAGGAATATCTGGAGTTCGAGCGTCAGGCCGAAGAACGCCACGAATTCCTTGATGGTGAAATTTATGCAATGGCTGGTGAAAGTCCGCGTCACAGCTCAATCAACGCCAATCTGATTATAGAAGTCGGCATACAAGTTAAAGGCACGACGTGTCGAGTGTTTTCTCCGAATATGAAGGTTCGTAGTGGTGAGAAAATCTTGCCCAAGTCTGTAAAGGGACTTTTTTCTTACCCTGACCTGACCGTCGTTTGCGGAGAGCCACTACTGCACGATGAAGTCGGCGACGTAATCATTAATCCTAAAGTCATCTTTGAGGTTCTTTCGACCTCAACAGGCTCTTTTGATCGCGGGGAAAAGTTTCGTCGCTTGCGGACCTACAACGAATCACTGACTGATTACGTCTTGGTTTGGCAATCCCAGCCGTTGATTGAGCATTTCACGCGACAGTCAAACGACCAATGGTTGATGACTGAACTTGTTGGACTGGAAAGCGAGCTTCATATCGCTTCAATTGATTGCCGGCTAAAGCTGGCAGACATTTATGACCGGATAGATTTTGATGATCCAAACGTCGAATCAAGCGAAGAAACTGAGGAAGAAACGCTGGACGAGAGCGATTCTTGACAGCTTCTAAAGGCAAACCTAGAATCCCGCCTCGATTCAAGAAAGTTCAATCAAGCCTTCAACGGAGAAAAATTTGTACAGTGAAAATCTTATAGCCCCGACACCGGCTTCGACGGGGAAAACCATTGCGGCTTGTCTGGCTGGCTTTGTGTTGCCCGGACTTGGCCATATTGTGCTCGGCAAATTCGTGCGCGGAGCGCTGATTGGTGGAGTCATCATCATTATGTTTGTGCTGGGTTTTAAGATGGAAGGCCATCTTTACACGCCAGTAGCCAACGATTGGCTGACCTGGTTTTTCAGCTTTCTGGATGTTGGAGTTGGCCTTCCTTATTTTGTCTGCCTGGCGGC
>CAYLJQ010000423.1:0-6318 GCA_964383955.1 uncultured Heliomicrobium sp.
GGATTTTTTCGATGTGAAAGGCGTGATCGAATCGGTCATCGAAAGTTTGGGCTTGCCGCCACTTCAATTCTCAATGGCTGAAACCATTCAGTATTTGCATCCTGGCCGGGCTGCATTACTATCGCTCGGCGATCAACTGGTCGGACAAGTCGGGCAGCTTCATCCCCGCGTCGCTGCCGAATACAAATTCAAACAACCTGTTTTCATTGCGGAACTGAATTTAGGCGCGTTGCTGAATGCTGATCGGGTCGAGGTTCGCTATCAGCCGTTGCCCAAATTCCCTACGGCTTCGCGCGATCTTGCGTTATTGATTGATACCAGCGTGCCGCTGGCCACGATCGAACAAGCTGTCAGCGGTCTGGCAATTCCCGAATTGATTGGGTTCAAACTGTTCGATTTATACGCTGGCAAAGAGCTGGCTGCGGGTAAACATTCGCTCGCTTTGTCTTTGCGGTACCGCGCGGCTGACCGCACGCTGACTGACGAAGAAGTTGCAGCGATGCACGAACGCATAGTCCAGAAACTAAAACAGGAATTTTCGGCGGAAGTACGATGACACTGTACGGGTTGGAAAAATTCTCTCACCTGGAAGACAAAATTCATCGCGCGGTGGAACTTTGCCGTTCGCTCAGGCAGGAAAAAGACCAGCTTGAAAGCGAGCTGGAAAAAGCCAGACAGGCGCTGGCTGCGGAAGCTGCCGAAAAAGAGCAGCTTCGCGCGCGCATAGAATTTCTGATGCTTGATCGCGATTCGATGAAGTTGAGAGTCGAAGCGATACTCGACGCAATTGCCATCCTGGAACTTGAAGCCGACTCAGCAAAGAAATGAGGCGCACCATGGAAACTCCTCCGCAAACAGTCAATGTAAAAATCTATAACCAGACGTACCCGCTGCGCGTCAGTAACGGTGACGTGGACCGCACCTTGCGGCTGGCGGAAATGGTTGATCTTAGAATGCGCGATCTTGCCGGGGGAAGTTTGACAGCCGATTCGTTAAAGCTGGCTGTGCTGGCCGCAATATACATGGCCGATGAATTGGACCAGGCAAATGCCAAATACGAAAAGTTGAACGAAGAATTGGTTTCCAGAAGCTCCAAATGCGCCGAAACGCTGGACCAGCTTTTGAAATAATGGCTTGCCGCTTTTATAGATTTGCACTGACCGTATCTCCTGAACACTGATCAGGCCTGATGAGCGCAAAAAAGACGTTCTGGGCTATTACTTGGAGGAAAAGTGAAAAAACTGTTTTTAACCTTTCTGTTACTGGCTGCGGCGATGGTGAATTTACCGCCAGCCTCGCAGGCTCAGCGTAAGCAGGACAAAAACAATCCGCCGAAGGTTTCGTTATCAGCGGAAAAAGCTGTCGGTGATTTTGGCAATGTCGAAGGAATTACCGCTGCGCAAATGAAAGAGTTTTTGACTTTCATTGCCGCCGACGAATTGGAAGGCCGAGACACGCCTTCGCGCGGGCTGGACATTGCGGCGAAGTTTATCGCCTTCAATTTGTCGCGCTGGGGCTTCAAACCGGCGGGGGACAATGGAACGTTCTTTCAACGAATCGGCTTGAAGCGCGGGCAAATTGATAAAGACCAGACGAAGCTGGAACTGGCAGGCCAAAGTTTCAGGCCCGGTGACGATTTCATCCCGCAACCGATGATGGGCGAAGCCGCAGGCAATCTGGTGTACGTCGGGCACGGTTATGTCGTAAAAGCAAAAAACATCAACGCCTTTGAAGGCATTGATGTGAAAGACAAAATCGTCGTAGCCGTTGCGACCAACAACTTTGTCACGCAGGCGGATCTGAAAGGCGAATTGGGCAAGGATTACGACACGTCGGTTCATTATGCGTCCACGCACGGCGCGAAAGGCGTGATCATCGTTCCTTCACAACAAATTCTGGACAATTGGGGACAGATTTCTCGACAGGCGATGGGCGGTGGCCGCGTTTCGCTTGAAGCCGCGCAAGACCTGGGCGGATTGCCTGTTGTAATCGCTTCGAAAAAATTGGTCGAGGCCATATTTCAAGGGGAACAGGTGGACGGTGCGTCTGTGCTGAAGCAACCTGTCAGCGGTCAATTCTCACCTTCATTCGCGCTTAAGTCAGACAAACAGCTTAGCCTTGCAGTCAAAGGCTCTCTGGAATCCTTGCCGACGCAAAACGTTGTTGCCATCTGGGAAGGCTCCGATCCGACCTTGAAGGAAGAGTATTTGGCTGTCGGTTGCCATTACGATCACGTAGGCGTGCGGCCGGATTCTGATGGCGGCAAAACCGACGGCTGGTCGCGTTATAAAGCGTTTCTCAGTTCCGCTGGTCGTTTGGGTGGACCCGACAAATTGTGGAACGGTGCTGACGACGACGGTTCCGGCACCACGGCTGTGCTGGCCATGGCGGAAGCTTTGGCAAAAGGATCACGCCCGAAACGGTCTGTCTTGTTGGTTTGGCATGCCGGTGAAGAGAAAGGGTTGTGGGGATCGGATTTTGTCACTGACCATCCCCCTGTGCCGGTGAAACAAATCATCGCTCAACTGAACATTGATATGATCGGCCGCAGCAAGAAAGCTGGCGATACCAATCAGCGCAATGCCAACCTGACAGGCCCGGACGAAATTTTCGTGATCGGGTCGAAGATGATGAGTTCGTATCTGGCTGAAGTCAGCGAGCAGGTCAACAAGTCGTACCTCAATCTAAACTTCAACTACAAATACGACGATCCGAACGACCGCGAGCGTCTGTTTTACCGCAGCGATCATTTCAACTATGCCCGAAAGGGAATCCCAATCATCTTTTACTTCGATGGCGTCCACGAAGATTACCATCAGGCGACGGACCATGTGGACAAGATTGATTTTGAGAAGATGGAAAAGGTGACGCGGACGGTTTTCGCGACGATGTGGAAACTGGCGAATTCTCCAACGCGACCCAAAGTGGATCAGCCGCTGCCCGCTCAGTTGAAAGGGAATTAAGCTGTTGCTTTTAACGTAGTCTGAATTTGGCCTGAACCGGGAAATTTATTTTTGGTTCAGGCCAAATTGTTTTTAGAGCGTGACCTTGAAAAGAGTGCCGATAGCGTGAACATCGCCGGGACGCGCTCGACCATCATTTTGCCGCAAGTAGAAAACTTCGCCGTAAAATTTCGGTGTGAATTGTTTGAAGACTCCCACAGAAACGCGGTTTCGGGACCAGGCATCAATCAACGTGCTATACCAAACTTCATCGGCAAGGTACACCCTGAAACTCCAATCGCCGACTTTGACCGGATAATCTATCTGCAGCCGGTTGCGGTACATCACAAAATCATCCAGCGCGTGGCGAATGCGGCGTTCAATCAAGTTGCGGTCGGTAAAGTTGAATTTGCCCAGCGACGCTTTGCCCGTGATGTTCAAAATCAAACGATGCTCGAAATTTTTGCGCGTCGGTGACGGTTGCTGGGCGATGTAAAAATATGTCGGCATTACCGTCAGATATTTGTTGAGTTTGAAAGCGATGCCGCCTCCGCCACGTTCGTCAATTGGACGGAAAAAGCCGGAAAAAGTGCTTCCGGCACGGAACGCTCCGATGAAAATCAGATCAGTTTTCTTGGCCAGTGGCGCGATGATCTGGGTTTCGTTCCAGAATTGTGTTTCATCTTGCGGTTGGTTGTTAGTTTGAGCTTGCGTCGAAATCAGCCCAGACAAAAGTGTTGCGAAGAAAAAAGAGCAAAATTTTAGTTTCATTCAGAAGTTATCTTTGCCAAAAAAATTATCAAGATCGGTGACGGACTTGGCGAATTACTTTCGCTCTTTTCCAGTGGTCACCGGAGCGTTTTCAGCCTTGCTCCATTCAGAGAACGAGCCGTCATACATTTTCACATCATAGCCCAGATATTTCAGTGTGAAATATGTCTGCGAAGCCTGAATGCCTGTGTTGCAATACGTGATAACTTTTTGATTGGGTTTTAAGCCAAGCGTTTCGTATAAGCTTTTCAACTCTGTCGCGGGCTTCATCGTCAGGTCGCTGGCGCTGATCAAATGCTTCATCCAGTAAAGATTGGCAGCGCCGGAAATGTGGCCGCTGCGTGCATTGGCCGAACCGATGTACTGATCTTCCGGGCGAGCATCAATGATTGCCACGCCAGATTCGCCAGCATTCGTGGCAGCCTTGGAAAATTCGCGCATCGCATCCAGCATCGCAACGACATTGGTTTGCACGCGCGGCGTGAATTTTGCCGGTTGCGGATTTACCGCCTGGATTTCAAGCGAACGGTTTTCAGCTTTCCACTTTTCCAACCCGCCATCCAGCAATGCGGCTCGGTCGCCGTGACCCAGATAATCCAGCGTAAAGTACATTCGCGCGGCTGACAGCCCATTGCTGTCGCCATAAATTACAATTCTGCCCGCATTGCCAATGCCCAGGGCTTCAAAAATCGTCTGGAGCTTTTCAATGGGGGGCAGTTCGTTTTGAATTCCATCGCGCACGGCCAAAACGTCGCCTAGCGCAACAAAGCGCGCTCCGGGAATGTGGCCTTCGTCATAAGCTTTTCGCTCTCGCGCAACGTGCAGAACGGCAACAGCTTTATCGTTTAGGTGCTTCGCCAGCCAATCGGTCGTCGCCAGCATTTCGGTGCGAACTTTCGGTGTACCTACAGGTTTGGACTGAGCTAGCACTGATAGTGCAATCGCACAACAGAAACAGATCATTGTCAGCAAATGTATAGCAAGAGATCGAAAATCAGTTTTCAAGTTTACTCCTTTGAATTCGAGAAAGACGTCATCTGTGATGGTGCAAATGATTGCGGCTCGCTTCAACCGTGAATATACTCCCATCCGCTTTGAAGCAAAAATGCCCCCAAGGATGAATTTGTGGAAGATGAAGCGACGATATATGCGCCATTTTAACGATTGGAAATTGTGGGATGCAGAATCAAAAAAAGATTGAATTGACTGCTGAAGAGCAGCGCGAAGCAGATGAATATGACGCACTTATGGCACCGATGCTGACGGCTGCGCAGGTGTTCAACGAAGCGAATGGCACTTCGGGTGACTTCGAAATTCCTGGGGCAATCACCCTCGGGAAAATGGAAGCTGCTGCGAGTTCAGGCAAATTATGGATGGTAAAGAGAGCCTTGAACGAAGGGGCAGACCCAAATGAAGCGAGCGAGGTATTTGGAACTCCTTTGCATGCTGCTGCGGGTGATGGAAGTCTTGAGATTGTCCAATTGCTGATTGAAAAGGGAGCGGATCCAAGGCAGGTGGATACAGATGGGCTAACTCCGGCTGAGGTCGCCGCTAACTGGGGATATACTGCTGTCGCCGCCTATTTGGAATCGCTGCCAAGTTGACGGCTTTACTTACAGACACTTAGAATCCGGTTTACCTCACAAGGCAGAAAGGGAACTTACAAGGCTGCCGCTATCAAATAACAATATCAAGAAGGTTTCAGGAGAATTCACATAGATGCGACGTGACATCACGAGTTGGTACAGCGAACGGCTGTTTCAGGAAATGCCGCTGGTGGCTTATGGACATTACGGTCCGCCGATTTTGATGCTGCCAACAGCAGCGGCGGACTTTTTGGAATATGAACGCTTTCATTTAATTGATTCGGTCAAGCCCTGGCTGGAAAACGGAAAAGCAAAAGCGTATTCGATCAACAGCGTCAATCGGCTGGCGCTGCTGAACAAAAACGCGACGCCTCCGGAGAAGGTTGAATGGCTGAATCGTTACGACAGTTACATCATCAACGAAGTTCTTCCGCTGATTCGCCAGGATTGTGGCGGTGATGTGAAACCGATTGTTGCCGGAATCAGTTTGGGAGCCTATCTGGCCGCGAATACGTTTTTCCGGCACTCCGATTTGTTTGGCGGAGTCATCGCGCTCAGCGGCAGTTACGACATCCGCAGCTACATGGATGGGTATTACAACGAAAGCGTCTTCTTCCATAACCCAGTGGATTACCTGTCCAATCTGAATGACAACTATCATTTGCCGATCCTGCGACATGGCGGACGGCAGATCATCATCTTTACCGGCCAAGGATCTTACGAAGCGCCGGACCGTTCACGCGCTTTGTCGAATATTTTGAACAGCAAAGGCGTTCCGCACTGGCTGGATGTTTGGGGGCATGACGTAAACCACGATTGGCCCTGGTGGCGGCAAGCCATGCCATATTACTTTGGCAAACTGTTTGGCTGATTTCAGTGCGCACGAAACTCGTTGCGCTAAGATTTGAAACGATAGTTCAGCTTGATGATTCATCAACTCACTCAACACCGACATGTTTCGGAAAGGATAAATACAGTTATGAAAAAGATTCTTTTTGCTCTGACGATTGCCTGTACGC
>CAYLJQ010000424.1:0-6300 GCA_964383955.1 uncultured Heliomicrobium sp.
GGGTAATTCACCGGCAGCATGTTGATGGCCGCGCGATTCAGAAAATCCAGCGTCCATCCGATCACCAACGACGAAGTCAACGCACCGACCAGCAAAGCGATCTGCTGATATTTCGGCGTCGCGCCAACCAGATAACCGGTTTTCAAATCCTGCGAGGTGTTGCCCGCATTCGCCGCCGCCACACATACGATTGCGCCGACGGTCAAGGCAATCACTCTTTCGCCTGCGCCCATTCGTCCCAGCAACAGAAAGATCAGTGACGTGAATAGCAGCGTCGCAATCGTCATCCCCGAAATTGGGTTTGAGGTCGAACCAATCTGGCCGCAGATGCGCGACGAAACGGTGACGAAGAAGAAGCCGAAGACCAGAATCATGAGCGCCGAAATCCAGTCAATTTCGTATTGAGGAATCAGTGTAATGGCCACCAGTAACAACACTACGCCGCCAGCAGCGTAGCCAATCGGAATGTCCCGTTCAGTGCGAAGCAGGCCTTTTCCGCCGCCGCCGCTGAAATCCTTGATGCCGGATTTGAACGCTTGGATGATCGTTGGCAGTGAGCGCAACAAACTGATGATGCCGCCCATCGCCACTGCGCCCGCAGCGATGTAGCGAACGTAACGATCAAACACCACGCTCGCGCTCATGTTGCGAATCAGGTCGCCGGGCGGAGCAGGAAAGATATTGATCTCCAATCCAGCGCCGAAGAATTTGACCATTGGAACCAGCACCAATGCCGCAATGACGCCTCCGCCGAGCATGTACGACGCCACGCGCGGGCCGATGATGTATCCGACGCCCAGCAGTTCCGGCGAAATCTCCATCGCCACACGCGCGCCTTGATACCAACTCAGTACTTTGGCCGGAATCTCTTTCCAGAACTTCAACCCGCCCATCAGAAACTTGTAAACCAAGCCGACCCCGAACCCCAGGAACACTGTCCGGGCGTCTGAGCCGCCTTTTTCGCCGACGACCAGCACTTCAGCGCAGGCAGTGCCTTCGGGATAGGGCAGCACGCCGTGCTCTTTGACGATCAGACTTCGCCGCAGCGGAATCATCAGCAACACGCCCAGCAAGCCGCCCGCCGCCGCAATCAGCGAAGTCCGCGTGATGTCCAAATCCAGGCCCAGAATCAGTAGCGCCGGAATCGTGAAGACGATGCCCGCCGCGATGGATTCCGCCGCCGAGCCTGTTGTTTGCACGATGTTGTTTTCCAGAATCGTCGAACGGCCCAGCAAACGCAGCACCGTGATTGAAAGCACAGCGATGGGAATCGAAGCGCTGACCGTCAACCCGACTTTCAATCCCAGATAAACAGTCGCGGCTCCGAAGATGATGCCGAACAAAGCGCCGACAATGACGGCGCGGGGAGTAAATTCGGCGATGGATTGGCTGGCGGGAACATAAGGCTTGTGCGCTTCGGCAGCACCGGTAATGGTTTTGGCTTCAGCAGCCATAAATGCCTCCTTGGGAAACTGGAAATGCCCGCAACATCGCGAGCGTACCCAGGCGTTAAAAGCCCGGTTGGGTAATGGACTTTGTGTCGAATTTGGTCGCGTACTTCTTGGCCACAGCTTCAATTTCACTGGCTTTGCCGATCAGAACAAAAACCAGATTGTCCAGCGGGAAATACTGTTTAATCACGCGCTGGGCGTCGGCCAGCGTCATCGAATCAATCTTGGCGTAATACTCATTGATGTCGCGCTCGTCCAGGCCATAAAACTCCAACTGTGCCAGCAGATTTGCCTGCTGGTCTGTGCTTTCGATGCGCGGAGGATATTGCCCTTTGATGTAGTTCTTGGCGGATTTCAGGTCTTCTTCGCTGATGCCTTTTTCGTGCAGCCGCTTCAGAATGTCCAGCGCCATATCAATCGCTTTTTCGGTCGTTTCGTTGCGCGTGTACGTCGAAATCGCGAACGGCCCGGCGGCTTTGCGCTGGTCGAAAGCGGAACGCGCGCCATACGTCAGCCCGGAACTGACGCGCAAGGCATCATTCAGCATCGAAGTAAACCGCCCGCCGAACAGCGTGTTGATCACGCCAATGTACACGCGGTCGGGATTGGTTCGCGCAACGCCAACATTGCCAATTTCGAAATAGGTTTGCGTCGAATCCGGTTTGTCCACCAGCAACAGCTTTTTGCCCGTGGCGGCAACCGGAGAAGGCAGGTTGATTGCCGGAGCTTTTTTATCCGCCCAAACGCCGAACTTGTCGGTCAACAGCTTTTCCATCTCCGCTGCTGTGAAGTCTCCGGCAACAGCCAGAATCGTGTTCGATGGAGTGTAATAGCTGTCGTAAAACTTCGTGATGTCTTCGCGAGTGATTCCTGGCAGAGACTTTTCATCGCCATCGGTCGGACGGCCGTAAGGGTGCGAACCGTACAAATAAGCCGCAAAATAATCACCGATGACTCCGCCTGCTTGATCTTTGGCAGACTTCGCCCCGTCAATGGTTTGCTTCAAAAGCTTTGTGACTTCGTCAGCCGGAAACGTCGGACCAAGCAGCGTGTCGGCAAACAAATCCAGGCCTTTGCCAATGTCTTTTTTCAGAAACTCTGCGCGCCCGCTGGTGTAATCGTAATCGGCTCCTGCGCCAAGCTGGCCGCCGATGAAATCCAGTTCCGCTGAAAGCTGATCGCTGCTGCGCGATTTGGTTCCTTTGCGCAACAGGGAAGCCGTCAAACTGGCGATGCCTTCTTTGCCCGACGGGTCAGCAGTTGAACCGGCTTTGACGATAAAAGAAAAACTGATGATCGGAATTTCCCGCTGCTCCATCATCAAAACCGTCAAGCCGTTTTTGAGTTTGACCTTTTTGTACGGCGGCAGCTTCAGTCCATCTGCGTTAGCCGAATTAACCATTGCCCATTGCCCATTGACCATTAACGGGCGGGGGGGAATATTCTCTTTACCTGTCAAATAATGGTTAATGACTAATGGCTGATGGCTAATTCCTCCAAAAGCACTTGGAACCATCAAAGTAAAAATCAGAAACAAGATCAAAAATCGTTTCAACATCTCTTCTCCTACTTTTCGGCTTTTTGTTCGCCCGCGGGCTTTTCAGGAATCAGCGTCGCGACGGTGCGGTTCTTGTCGGTGAAGTATTTTTTCGCCACGCGCTGAACGTCTGCTTTGGTGACTTTGCTGTAATCGTCGGCAGCGGTGAACAGCTTTTTGTAATCGCCGAAAAAGACTTCGTAACTGCCCAAGGTATTTGCTTTGCCGCTGATGGTTTTCATCTGGCGGTAAAAATTGGCCAGCAAAATGTTCTTGGCTTTTTCCAGTTCCTGATCGGTTACGGCGGAAGCTTTGACCTTGTCGAACTCGTCATAGATCGCTGTTTCAACTTTTCCCGGTTCGACGCCGGCTTTCGGTTGGGAATTGACGGTGAACAGCGTTGGATCAAACGTCGGTCGCGTGCCGCCCTGCACAAACAGTGCGATTTGGTCTTTGTCCACCAGACGCTGGTACATGCGCGAGCTTTGGCCGGAAAACAGAATCGTTTGCAGCACTTGCAATGGGTAATAGTCAGGATCGGATGCCGCTGGCACGTGATAGCCCATCATCAGAATTGGCAATTGCGCGAATTTGCGAACCGTGACGCGGCGTTCGCCAAGCTGTTCTGGCTCCTTAGTTGTGACTTTGGCGGGTGGATCGTGTGGCGTAATAGGCTCAATGTATTTTTCGGCGAGCTTGACGATTTCATCCAGCGAGATGTCTCCGCTGACAACCATTGTCGCGTTCGACGGCGAATAGCCCATTTCAAAATGGCGCTTCAGGTCTTCCAGCTTCCAGTTTTCAATATCCACCATCCAGCCTACGACCGGCCATTGGTAGGGATGCGCCGTATAGGCCGCAGCATAAAGCTGCTCATACAAAATGCCGAAGTTATTGGCGTCAACCGAAGAGCGGCGCTCTGAAGCGACCACGCCGCGTTCGGATTCAATCACCTTCGGATCAAAGCTCAAATCGCGTATGCGGTCTGCTTCCAGATCGAAGATCAAATCCAGCGCCGAACGCGGAAACCAATCCTGGTAAACCGTCAGGTCGTTGCTGGTATAGGCGTTGTTTGATCCGCCAGCGGCTTCCATCACGCGGTCGAATTGTTTCGGGCCATATTTTTTCGCGCCATTGAACATCATGTGCTCAAAGAAGTGTGACAGCCCCGTTGTTCCGGGACGTTCGTTGCGCGAGCCGATGCGATAAAAAATGTACAAGGCCACGTTTGGAATCGAATGATCTTCTTCGACGATGATCTTCATTCCGTTTTTCAGGGTGTGCGTTTTGATTTGGAATTGCTGCGCTTCGGCGGCGGTTGTCGTCAAAAACAGAACAGCCAGCGCCACGAAACAGACCTTGATCGGCTTCATAAAAACTTTTCCTTATTTCAGTGCTACTTGTTTGCGCGAAAGGGATAGCGCAAAGAGAAGTGATAAAACCTGCCGTTACTGCAAATCGCCGTCGGCGATAATTTTGTCCGCTTGCGCTTGAGCCTGTTCGACGGCTTCGAGAAGCGCCAGCATATTGCAATCTGTTTGGCCGGAATCCGTCTGGTTGACGGAAAACAATTCCGGATAATCCAGCACGCAAACCGTGCATCCCGTGCCGCAGCAGACAGGCATGTCAGGATCAAGCTTCGGCTCGAACTGCTGTCCGCTTGGTGAACTGCCGGGCGGGCCGGATAGATTGGAAAACTGCTCTTGTTGCATTTTGGTTGCTATCATCACGGTCAGTAAGGACTTAAACCCTAGCCGAAGGGCACTATAAGAAATCGCCCGCAAAACTGTCAACGCGCCGATTGAGTTACGGCAAGCGCTTTAGTATTCTTCGTTTCGCCGATTTTAAGTCACAAACGGTTTCACCCCTTTAGATCAACTGACAACCTCCTTGGAACGTCAATTACTGGCGCTGGTAGTTTTGTTTATGCCAGCCGTTACTTTCGGAGAATAGACGATGCGGTATTGCAGAGTTTGTCATCGTTGTTTTGGCGACGGGGTGGAATTTTGTTTATTCGACCAGACGGCGACGCGCGATGTGGAATCGCTGCCGCTGATCATCGAAGGCAAATATCGTCTGGAACAGTTGATCGCTCATGGTGGAATGGGCAGCGTCTATCGCGCCACGCACATAGCGTTGGAACGCGCCGTCGCCATCAAAATCCTGCGCGCGGAATTCCTGGCCGACGCTACTGCACGCGAACGCTTCAACCGCGAAGCCCGCGCTGCCGCCCGCCTGAAACATCCAAACATCGTCGCCGTTTACGATTCCGGCCATTTGCCGAACGGGTCGGCATATCTGGTCATGGAACTTGTCGAAGGCCGAAGTTTGCGCGAAGAAATGCGCGCGCATGCGGTTCGGCTGGGCCAAATGAG
This sequence comes from uncultured Heliomicrobium sp., assembly GCA_964383955.1. Lineage (GTDB taxonomy): Bacteria > Acidobacteriota > Blastocatellia > RBC074 > RBC074 > RBC074. Next base: position 5,364 of record CAYLJQ010000424.1, read on the forward strand.
GCCGGAACGCGCTGCTGCAATTTTGTCGCAAGTCTGCGCGGGCATCGAAGCCGCTCACCGGCAAGGCATCATTCACCGCGATCTGAAACCGGATAATGTGATGATTGAAACGGCTTCAAATTATTCGGGCGACAGCACGGAACGAGTTCTGGTGCTGGATTTCGGCATTGCAAAGCTGGCCATTCCCGAAAACGGAGAACAGACCTGGAAAGGATTGACCGACGAAAACACGATTGTCGGAACGCCGAAATACATTTCGCCTGAACAATGCACCGGCCAGCCAGTTGACGCCCGCTCCGATATTTATTCGCTGGGCGTTTTGTTGTACGAAATGCTGAGCGGCCACGCGCCCTTTGCCGGAGAAAACACCTCAGTCGTTTTGCTCAAACATTTGCAGGAACCGCCAGCGCCGCTTCGCCGCTTTGTTTCGGGAATCAGCCCGCAACTGGAACAAGTGGTTTTGCGTTCGTTGGCCAAACAGCCCCAGCATCGTTTTCAATCCGCCGCGGAATTTGCCGGAGCCTTGCTTACTGCTGTGGCGTCTTCGGCGCCGAGCAATCCGGAATTGTCGCCGCTTGCCGAAGCGGAAGAAAACACGATGACCGCTCCGCGTCCGGCATCTGTCGTCGTTCGGTCCCAACCCTTCGCGTTTGATGAATCGTCCACAGAGGAAACCAAGGCCCCGACTTTGTTGATCGAACGCCGTCCCAGGCGCAAGGTGCTGGCCAGTGTCATGGTCATTTTGATTGCCGCCGTTTCTTCGTTGGCGTACTTTCTGTATAACGATTGGCAGGCGAAAGCGCGCGAAACTTCTCAGATCACATCAGAAATCATTGCCGCAAGTTCACCCACGCCCGGCGTTCTGTTGAAGCAACCGGCTCCGGCTGCGATTGAAAATCCTGATAGCAAGGCAGAGAACAAGGCTCTTCCAGCCGCT
>CAYLJQ010000425.1:0-6292 GCA_964383955.1 uncultured Heliomicrobium sp.
GAGTTTAACGTCCAAAAAATGTGGGTAAAGGCAAGGTTACGAACCTGTCCCACCGCTTCTCTGCAAATTGCCTGCCTTAATCTCATTGTCCAACCGGTCGCAGTACCGACTCTTTAGCGGTTGGAAACTTGCGCCGGTTGGCCGCTCAAGATCAATTGTTGAATCTTGTCCTCGATAAGCTCCCCACCCCGGCCATAATTCGACATGACCGCAGCCGTAAACCCGTTGTTCAAATACATATCTAGGTTGGAATTGATTCCGGGAAATCCGCCGCTGTGGCCGGCAATCTGGTTTTCGTTGTCTATCTGAAAGCCGTAACCGTAATCGGGCGATTTCAAATCCGGCTTGGCTGACAGCAATTGCTTCACGTAGTCCTTGCCGACCAATTTGCCGGAACGAAGCGCGACATCGAATTTCAACAAGTCTTCGACCGTGGAATAGCCGCCGCCTTGCGGGCCGCCGCGCAACACGTGCATGAAGATGTTGTTGCGAAATTCAATGCCCTTGTCCGTGTATTCCTTTTCGTAGCCGACAGCCAGATTCGTATTCACGCGGTCAAGTTCGTAACAATCCGAGTTGGTCATGCCCGCCGGTTTATAAATGTTTTCGCGAACGAAATCGTAATAGCTTTGCCCGCTAACTTTTTCGATGACCGCGCCCAAGACCAGAAATCCCGTGTTGCTGTATTGCCAACGGCTGCCCGGTTCAAACAGGATTTTTTCTTCCTTGGCCAGCTTCATCATGTCGTCCACCGTGCGAAACCGGTCGCGCGAAGCTTCTTGAAATTTTTGGCTGAAATATCCGCCCAAGCCTGCGGTGTGCGTCAGGATTTGTTTGATTTTGATCTTTTCGGCTGATTCTTTGTCCGGGAAATCCGGCAGGAATTTCGACAGCGGATCGTCAAACGACAGCTTGCCGCGTTCAACCAGTTGCGCAATGGCCACGGCGGTGAACATTTTGTTCATCGAACCCAGATTGAATTTGGTGTCAATTTTATTGGGCGTGTTGAAGTCTTTGCTAGCGATACCAACGGCTTTTTTGTAAATTGTTTTTCCGTCCTTTGCTACCAATACCGCGCCGGAAAACAAATCGGCATCAGCAAGTTTTTGCACAAAGGCATCCAACTCTTTCGCAATTTCATCTTCCGTCAGCTTCTTCGCAGGTTGGGTGGCCGATTCCGGCTTGGCTCGGCGCAGTCCAATTCCGCTGATGCGATTCGGCGCACTGGCCTCCGTCCTGACAACCAGCAATACGTGACTACCGGTCAGCTTGCTTTTCAACCTGGCTTCCGCGCTGGTTGACGAGGTCTCCTTGATGCCCAGCACTTCTACACCGCGCATTTGATCTTGCCGACCGAGAAGAAAGCTCAGATGGTCATCCATCGAAGCGCGAGTAAGAAAATCCGGCGAGTAATTTTCCTTCACATACGTTTGCATCTCTGCTCGTTTACCGGATTCGATCAAGCGAACAAGGTCGGCGGCTCGCTGTGCCGCCGGGTTCGTGGCTTGTTGAGCCATTACTGGCAAGGCCAGCGCCAACAAGGCAATTCCCAGCCCAATCAATTTCAGTTTCATACAAGTTTCCTCCTGTCATTTCACAAATTGTGGATTTCAGCGTTCCGTTCACTGGTAGCTGCCGCGATATACGCAAAGTTTGGCTATTCGTTTGATGGATTGTCGTGATATAGGCTATTCACGCGATGAATCTGCAAACCATAGACTTGAATCTGCTGTTGGTGTTCGAAGCGCTGATGTCCGAACGAAATGTGACGCGCGCGGCGAAACGTCTGGGTTTGAGCCAACCGGCGATGAGCAACGCCCTGACCCGGTTGCGCCGCACCTTTGACGATCAACTATTTCTGCGCACACCGTCCGGCATGACGCCTACACCGCTGGCGCAAAGCTTGGGAACGACGATCAGCGCGGCGCTCGCCCAGCTTCGCGCAGTCCTGGAAGAAAAGCGTGAATTCGATCCGGCGGCGTCTGAGCAGGTGTTTCATTTGCTGGCCAATGATTACGCGGAAATCCTGCTGTTGCCGACAATGCTGGAAGCTTTGCACAAAACGGCCAGCCGCGTGCGGTTGCGGTTTCATCGTCCGCGCAATTTGTTCGAACCGCCCTCGGCTTCGGCGCTGAAAGATTCGTTTGATTTGGCGATTGGATTTTATGCGGACACGCTGACGCTGGATTCCAGCATCCGGTCAGAAAAGTTGTGGGAAGAAAAGAACGTCTGCATCGCCAGCCAGAAACACTGTTCGCTGCGCGGGAAAATCACGTTGCGGCAATATGCCGAAGCCGATCATGTTGCAGTGTTTTACAAAGACGAAGGCCAGGGCGTGATTGATTCTTTGCTGGCGCAAAAAGGGTTCGCGCGAAACTCCGCCCTGCAAGTTCCGCATTTTGCCAGCGTCCCGTTCGCGGTTTCAGGCAGCGACCTGATCGCCACGATTCCTGAGCGTTTGGCGACGACATTTCAAAAACAATTGAAGCTGCAAGTGCTGCCCGTCCCGCTGAACCTGCCGCCGTTTCGCCTGGCCATGCTTTGGCACGAACGCTTTCATAACGATCCGGCGCACCAGTGGCTGCGCGGCTTGATTCTGGAACAGTCGGCGGCAGAGCCAAACCAACAAAAGCGATGAAGCCGCGTTGCTTCAGCGCGAAATCTTCAGCCCTTTCACCGCGCGGTCAAGCAGCCCTTTCGACATTTCTTCCCACTGCGCGGCGGCTTTGCCATTCGGCGCAAGGTCGGCAGCCGTCAATCCCGTCGCGCTCAAATCTTCCAGATAAATGATCATCAATTCGTCGCGCTTCGGTTCGCCGATCAGATGAACCAGCCGCTGAGACATCACTTCATCGCTGGCCAATCGAAAACCTTTGTTTTCCAGAAAGGCGCGGGCGCGATTGCTGTCCGAATCGGGCCGCCCTTGACTGCCTTTCATGCTCCGCGCGGCGGCATCCGCAATGAAATCCAGCCCGCCGATATTGGCCGTCTTGTTCACTTTGTAATTGTACTTGTGAGTATTGTTCGGCAAATAGCCTTCAAACTGCACCCAGTACATCCGCTTGATGCGCCCGTCTTTGTCCGCATCCACGTAAAAATGCTGCTCGGCATTGGCGACGTCATACAAGATGAACTCGTGCCCACCGACGTATTTGAACGCTTTGTCGAATTCGATCTTGGCGGCAGGCTTTTCCGTCGAAGTGATTACCTGCCCTTTGACTGTGCGGAAGGATTTGGATTTTTGCGTTGTAGAAGGGGTGGTTTGCGCGAGCGTAACCGTAGACAAAACGCTCAAACTGATCGCAGCTACAAAAAGCCAGAAACTTTTCTTCATGATTTGATCTCCTGTGTGATGGATTGGCACAGAAGATACGAGCAGCCCTGCGATTGCGTTTCAGTTCTTTCGCTTGGTCAAAGCTTTCTGCTGCAAACAATCAACTCTTTTGGCTCAGCGCCCGATTGACTCGTTCAACCGCTTCATCAATTTCCGCCGTGTTTTTGAAACCGATCACCACTGCATCCACAAAACCGCAGGTCATCGCATAGCGAATCGCTTTTTCGCGGTCTTCGGGATTTACGAAGCTGCCTTCGCCGATCATTTTCATGCCGATGATGCCGCGGCCTTTGTCGTGCATGGCTTTGATCTCTTTTATGGCTTCAGGAAATTTGCCTTCGGGGTGATGCGGATTGGTGGGGTGATCGCCGTCCACCAAGCGGCCTTGCGGATTGATGCGGGCAAGCTGGACTTCCATCCAATCGCTTTGCGTGGCTTCGCGCAGCGCGGTCAGTCCGTGGCAGGAACAGCCTTTGGTTTTGATCCAGCCTTTTGCCTGGGCTTCGTCAAAGGCATCCATCAGGGCTTTCTGGTCAGCGACCCAATTGCCCTTTGTGGCGCAGTGGATCAGCAGGCTGTCAATGTAATCAACGCCGAGTTCTTTGCGGTACCGGTCAATGGTTTTCAGCGGTTCGGCGGTGGTTTCTGGGCGGATTGGAAGTTTGGTCTGGATGAAGACTTTGTCGCGCGGCAGTTTGTTGGCCTTGATGGCTTCGCGTACCATCTCGTGCGTTTTGTAATTGTCGGCGGTGTCAATGTACCGAACGCCGCGTTCGTAGGCGTGTTTGACCAGGGCATTGAAGCCTTCCTGCCCCAGATCGCGCTGGGTTTTGCCGTTGACGGTTCCGGTTCCCATTCCCAGGCGCGGAATTTTGATTTTCTGTTTGTTCAATTTGCCCAGCGGAACCCAGTCTGCGACGGTGCGAACGGCAGGCGCGGCTTCGGCGGAAACCAGTTCGGAGCCGATGGCCGTGACGGTGATAACTTCGGCAGATCGGCGAATAAAGCTGCGGCGGCTAATGCGTGGTTTGTTCGGGTCGCTCATAGTTCCTCCGGAAAATGTTGAATGCACTGTTTTCGATGGTGTGGCGAAGATACGCGCCAAACGAATTAAACCTCTAACCTGAGGATCACGGCAAGGGTTGCATGCACCTGGCAATGCAATTCTTCAACGACTCCTTTCCACTTTGGATTGAAGCTTAACGGAGGTTGGCTGGCCAAATTTCGTAACTGTAAACAATCTCGCCGTTCTTGCGTGCGCCAGTTTCGTCTTTGGCCAGCACGGGACGGACAAGTTCAACTTTGGTTTTGCCGAAACCAACCGCCACCCGCAAATGCCTGGGACTTCCCAAAATTGTTCTGTCCTGATAACCATACTCTGCCGCATTGTTGGGTTGGCTGTAGCGCGGATGGCCGGGTTGCGGCACCTCCTGATAGAGATGCCGTCCAGATCTTCTTTGGCAAACAGATGATCGTGACCGTGAAAGACGGCAGAGACTAAGTGTTTGACCCGCAATTGATGAATCGGCATTTCCCGGCCGGGACGATGCTGTTTGAAGCCATCCGAACCGTCAGCGTTTTTTTCGCCCCATTCGTACAACTTCGCCGCCGCGATGCCGCCGCGCGCGATGCGGTCAATGCCGCCGACCAGATGATACAGGAAGACGAATTTGAATTTGGCTTTGCTGCCGGCCAGTGTTTTCCGCAGCCATTGATACTGCTCTTCGCCGAGTGTTCGCGCCCAGTTGCCTTCTTCGTTATTAAAGCTCCCGCGATCTTTGGTAAACCAAAACGGATCAAGCACTACGAACAACGCGTCGCCCCACTCCCAGCATAGTCATCCTGCAACAAGCCAACGAACGGTTCTGGTTTCGCATTGCCTGAATAAAAATCATCCGGCTGCGGATTCGGCAAATAGCGTTTGCGCATCGTCGCTGACCAAATCGTCATGTTGTTCGCCGTTCCATTCAATGACCTGCCGCGTTCACCGTATTCCAGATAAACGGAATCCTGATTGGCCGTGAACAAAACGTTGACGGTGATCGAACGATCCGTCGGACGCCCCAGCACAATGTTGCCGCCAAAGCTTTCCGAAGTCTGCGCCAAAGCCGTTTTGTGTTGCACAATGTCGTAGCCGAAACCGCCCACGACAAATGCAACAAGCGTCAAAAGAAAGAATGATCTTCTGGTCATAGAAATTGTTTTTTCCGGTTCACTTTCGCCGCCACGCGCACAGCACGTCTTTCCCCGTCGCGCGGAGTTCGTCCGGCGATTAAGCAAGATTGATTGAAGATGGTTCGTGAGTTACGAGCCGGCAGCCAGTTTAAAAGCGCTGCCCGCGTTGGGTATGGACATGAAGTGGCTGAATTATTCCCTAAAAAATGGCGATATGTCGGCGTGGATTTTTGCGGTGTGGCGCTTGTGCAGCGAAACCGATAGGAAAACAGCTCCGCGTCTTTCATCACAAACCGCAAATGTACCTCTTGTCCAGCCAGTGCGCTGACATCTTCACCGGCTCGCCACGTGACGGCGCACTCGATTTCATTGCCAATCTGTTCGACGGCATCGCTCAGCGCGAAGCCCGGTAGCGGACGACCGGCAGCGTCCTGAATTTCTACACGAACGCCGCCAGCCGCTGACGTGGGAAAATTGAGCAGCAGCTTTTTCCCAGTGAATTTCAGCGGCTTCGTTATCAATTCGCCGTTAGCGTGAGGCTGCTACGGCGTAAGGCGGCTGCGACACGAACACGAGGCGTTAGTGTCGCAGCCAAAAGCGTGAAGCTCCTATGGAATGATGTTTCGTTCAGGGATGTAGTAACCCTCGGCACAAACAAAAAACCTGCACCCGCTACATTTTTTAGGTTTGTTAAAATGATATATTTTCTCATCTCCTCTTTTAAGTATTAAATACCGGTTGTCGCGCTCCTCTAGTAAAGGGTCTGTCGGAAGCATCCGATAC
>CAYLJQ010000426.1:0-6284 GCA_964383955.1 uncultured Heliomicrobium sp.
GTTACGCGCGCAACAGCCGATTGCGGAAACACATCCGAAATCGAAGCAAACATATTCGCAGACAAAAACGTGTGGCCCAGCAGCACCATCGAAATCATCACCACGGCCCAAAACGAACTGTTGGTGAACGGCACGACAAAACTAAGCAGGCAAAGTGCAGCGCCAAACAGCAGCGTTGCGCGCCGGGCAGATTTCACTTCCAGCCCTTTTTTCAGCAACAGTCCGGCAACGATGCCGCCGCCGATGCTGCCGATGTCGCCGAAAATGAAGGTGAAGGAATTGAAGTAAGCGCTGTCTTTAACGCTCAAACCGCGCACGTCGTGAAAATATTTCGGCATCCACAACAGGTAAAAATCCACGACGGCTCCGACCCAGAACCGGCACAGCATCAATCCCCAGGTTTGCGGCAACCGCAGCAATTGGCGGTTGGTCGGAGCCGGTTCGTTGCTGACGGTTTCAACGTCGCTGTTGATGTGCTGTCGTTCGGCTTCAGTCAAGCTGGGATGATCTTTCGGCTGACGATACACCAACCACCAAACGACGACCCAAATCACACCGAGAATGCTTGGAGCCAAAAACCCCATTCGCCAGCCGTAGCGCTCCCGAATCCAAATGATCAAAAACGAAGCAATGAACGCGCCCAGCATCGAAGCGCTGTTAAACACTCCGATGGCAAAGGCGCGTTCGCGAACCGGAAACCAACTGGCAATGATTTTATTGCCGCCCGAATAATTGCCGCATTCCCCGGTTCCCAACCAGAACCGGAAGAAAAAGAATTGCCGCAAGCTTGTGGCAACCGCATTAAAGCCATTCCCCAACGACCACCACAGCACCGCAAACCCAAGCCCGAACCGGACTCCCGCGCGATCCATCAACATTCCCATTGGGAATTCGCCGAACATCATTCCGGCGCGAAAGACCGAACCGATGGTGCCGAAGTCAGTGTTCGAAAGATTGAATTCCTTGGTGATGTCGGCCTGAAGCACTGCCAAAGCCTGACGATCAATAAAGTTCAGCACCGTCACGCAAAACAGCAACGCCAGAATCCACCAGCGCACCTGCCGGTAAACTGGCGGCATCGCCATTCCCGGCGCATTCTGTTGCACTGTTTCTTGATTCATCTAAGGGTTATGTGTTCTTCAAACACCGAATATTTGCTATGCCGTTTTCAGCCCGAACGCTTCCAGGTATTTGCCGCCAGCGCCCGTGTTAAACAGCACGACTCGTTCGTTGGCTTTAACGCGACCGTCGGCCAGCATTTTTTTCAAGGCAGACAAACAAGCAGAGCCTTCCGGCGCACAGAACAAACCTTCGGTGGAACCGATGACTTTGGTATCGGCAATCATTTCTTCGTCGGTGACGGCGACAGCGCTGCCACCGCTCTTGCGCAGGATGTCGAGCATGATGAAATCGCCGATGGCTTTCGGAACGCGCAAGCCCGAAGCCGCCGTGTGGGCGTTTTCGAATTCCGGCGCTTCGTCCCAGCCGTTGTCAAAGGCGCGAACGATGGGCGCGCAGCCAGTGGCTTGGACCGAAACCATTCGCGGACGTTTCGATCCGATCCAACCCATTTCTTCCATCTCGTCAAAGGCTTTCCACATACCGACCAAACCGGTTCCGCCACCAGTCGGATACAAAATCACGTCGGGCAATTCCCAGCCGAATTGTTCCGCCAGTTCGTAGCCCATCGTTTTTTTGCCTTCGATGCGATACGGCTCTTTCAGCGTGGAAACGTCGAACCACCCTTCTGCTTCTTTACGCTTGGCGACTTCGGCTCCGCAATCGGTAATCAATCCGTCAATCAATGTGACGTGTGCGCCGTACTGCTGGCATTCGATGCGATTGGCCGCAGGCGTGTCGCGCGGCATAAAGACAAAAGCTTCCATTCCGGCTTTGGCCGCGTACGCCGCCATCGCTCCGCCCGCGTTGCCTGCCGTAGGAATAGCGACTTTTTTAACGCCAAGCTCTTTCGCCATCGAAATCGCCAAACACAGGCCGCGCGCTTTGAAGGCTCCGGTCGGGTTCAAAGACTCGTCCTTGATGTAAAGCTCCGGCATGTTGAGCGTCGCGCCAAGCCGCTTGGCATGCGGCAGCGGAACCCAGCCTTCGCCCAGCGTGACAATGTTTTCGTCGTGAACCACGGGCAGAACTTCGCGGTAACGCCACAGCGAAGGAACGCGGTCTTTCAAAACATCTTTGGTTAGTGTTTGCGCCGCTTTCTGCAAGTCGTAGCGAACCAGCAGCGGCTTTCCGATCGTGGAGAGGTTATAGATTTTATTCGGCTCGAATTTCTCGCCGGTTTTAGAACATTCAAGATGAGTAACGTACATCAAAATCCTTCTACTCCCACGTAGCTACACGAAGAAACCACGAAGAAAAACCAAATGATCTGTGCTTCTTCGTGCCATTTCGTGTGCCTTCGTGGGCAGGTTTAAGTTGTTATGGAATCGGCTTTGCCAGCCATGAAGTCTTTGTTCTTGTCGCCAACCCAATACCGCGCTCCGGCGATGCACCAGATGAATTCCAGCGGCGATTCCTGCGAAAATACCGGGTGGTAATTCATCATCGGAATCGTCACCAGATCGCCTTCGTTGACGGAAGTCACAAAGCACATTTTTTCCGGCGACTCGTACACTTCCATCGCGCCGTGGCCTTTGATGAAGATGTAGGTTTCTTCCTGGTCGGTGTGATTGTGCGGCGGCCATGAACGCTGGTACGCTTGAAAGAAGGTGTATCCGGCGATCAGCTTGTCGGCGGATTCGGGCACGTCGAACATCATAAACACGTCTTTGCCCGCCAAGTGGCGAATGCGGTCTTCGCGCTTGGAGTATTCGGCGAAGCTGGAATGATGCACCGGATGAACATTGTCCGCCGTCGCTGAACATTCCATAACGCGAGCAATTTCAGCGTTAGGGTTCGAGATTTGAAATTCGGCTCCACGCGGAACGTAAAGTGTGTCGTAAGGCGCAAGCGAATACGTCTTGCCGCCTACGGTGACGTCAACGCTGCCTTTCCACATAAACAGCAGCGTTTCATCGTTCGGCTTGCAAATCACTTCGGATTTCGCCCCAGCTTCCAGCGTGTATTCGCCACAACTCAGCCATTCCAGTTTGGCCGATTCCGGCGTGAACCGCGGCGTATAAACTGCGCCGGGCGCTACGGCCTTGAACAAGGTGCCGGGTTTGACCGAATCGCTTTTGTGAATGGGTTCGGCAATTGCTGCCGGTTGAACTGCCAAGTGAACTGCTTGTGATGCCATAGCTATGGTTTCATCCCAGGAAAAGAAAGGATGAATTCAGAAGGATGAAGGATGAAATGCGCTATAGAGCATAATTCATCCTTCATCAATCATCCTTCATCCCCGCTGATTAGTATTCAAACCTCAGGCCGAATTGCCATTGGCGAGGATTCGCCAATCGGAACAGGCCTGTGATTTTGCCAGCCGAACCCGGGCAATCCACGCAAGTGCTGGGATTCGCCAGATTCATGCGGTTGGCTGTATTGAATGATTCGGCACGGAACTGGCCTTTCAGTCTTTCCGTGATCGTAAAGTTCTTGAAGAGCGACATGTCAACGTTCGAGAAGCTTGGGCCTTCCAAACGATTGCGGCCTACGCTGCCAAAGGTGCCGCGTTGCGGACGACGCCACGGGCCATCCGTTTGACCGTTGGCAGTCAGCGCAACCGAAGTCGTCTTGAACCATCCATCTCGGGTTGGATTATCCAATTTATAATCCCCAACCAGATCAGGACGGCACCAACCAGTGTCGCGGTCGGCGTTGCAATCGCGATAGCTGGGCGTGAACGGCAAACCGCTCTGCCATTGCCACACCGTATTGACCTGCCAGCCGCCAAGAACTGCGTCCACAACTTTTGGCGCATCGCCCAACAGTTTTTTGCCCTTGCCAACGGGAAGTTCGAAAATTCCCGACAGCAGGAAAACGTGCGTGCGCGTGTTGTCGTTCGGGCCGTACGCTTGCGTCGCGTCAATGTTGTAATACGTGTTTATGTAATTGAACGAACGCGACCACGTGTAATGGCTCAAGAGCGAAAAGCCTTTCGAAAAGCGCTTGTCCGCCTTGAGCTGCATGCCGTGGTAATTGTTGCTGGCATCCGATCCGTAGTAACGGAAGTTCTGCGACCAGCCGAATTTGTTGAAAAACGGTTTGCGCTGGTTGGTGGTCAGGGTTCCGAATCCAACAATAGTCGCCTGGTTGAAATCGTAATCGCCACCGTTTCCGGCAAACACGTGTGTGCCTTTGGTTCCAACATAGGAAGCTTCGACGGAAATGTCACCAGGAAGCTGGCGCTGAACCGTCACGTTCCATTGGTCGCTGGTCGGCAGACGCAAGGTTTCCGGCAAAATGAACGCCGTCACGCCGTTTGGCAGAATCGGACGGCCATTCGGGCCTTTCGGCTGGTTGTTCAGAATTGTCGCCGGATCAAGCGCTGTGGGGCCTTGCGCCAGCGAAAACACTGACAGGTAGTTGCTGGCCGGAACATTCGACTGGATGCCCAGCACCGGCAGGTTCTGCGTCACATTATGGCCGAAGACCGAACCGAACACGCCGATGTCGAATCCGCGACCGTATCCCAACCGCACAACAGTTTTGTCGTTCACGCGATAAGCAATGCCCATGCGTGGCGAAATCGTTTTGAACGTTCCCATCTGGTTCAGGTCAAGACCCACGCCCTGGCTGCCAGCAATCAGAACTTCACCGGTATCAATATCAACAAATCCGCCTTTGCCTGGGCCTGTGACGGTTTGCGGACGATATATCTCCCAGCGCACGCCGAAATTGAGAGTCAGCCTCTTGGTCGCTTTCCAGGTGTCCTGACCGTAAAAGAACCAGCGATTCTGGCGCTCTTCTGCGTCGGTGATCGTGCTGACGTAACGGGAAAAGCTGGACACATCGCCCAACAGGAAAGACGCCAGCCCGGTTCCGCCACCCGACGGTCCCGCGGTGCGCGCCGCGTCAAAGATCAATTCGCCCGCGCGGTGACGGTCAGACGGAATGCGCAGGTTATAGGCGCGGCGAATATCTGCGCCAAACTTGATCGTGTGGTTGCCACGCAAATTCGTCCAGTTGTTGACGAACTGCACCTGGCGTTCGTTTTCGCGCAACGGGCAGTTGCAGGCATTCACGCCCAGCGCATAGCCAAATGAAAATCCCGCCACGCCGTTCAGTTGGAAGAAGGGCATGCCGCCCGTGAAGCTGTCGTTGTTCAATCCGGGAATGCCAATGTCTTTGGCTGGCGTCGTGTCCGCCTGTCCCGGATCCACGTTCACGCGATAGCGATAGAAGCCAAACCGGAAGTCGGTCAACCATTGGCTGCTGACTGTGTAATCAAATCCGGCAGCCACGCTCTGGTTGCGGGTTTTGGATTCACCCGCAAACGTCGAATTCGGATCGAACCCGACACCGCCGCCAATGCTGCCGAACACCCCCGGAGAAATCAGTCGGTAATCGGCAAAGCTGTAACGGCCAAAGGAGTGAACTTTGTCGTTGATGTAATAATCCCAGCGGGTGTTGGTCAAATCTTCGTTGAATTTGACCGAACCGGCTCCCACATAATTGGGCAGATCAGACGAAGCTGGCGTGAAGTTCGGCAGCGGAATGTATTTGTTCAACAATCCAACAGCTTGTGCCGATAGGCGATTGGTCGGAATTTTGTTTCCAGTAAATTGCGTGCGGCTTGCCGGAGCCGTGTTGCCTGCCGGATCGAAAATCTGTGGAAGGCCTGTCGCGCTGAAATCGCCTGTGCGTTCCGCCGCCGTCGGCACACGCATCAGAACCGAACCGCCAATGTTGCGGCGCGTTCCCTGATAATCGCCAAACCAGAACAGTTTGTTCGGAATGATTTTGCCGCTGACTGCGGTTCCGAACTGGTTGTACTGCGTCACGGGAATGAAGCGGTCTGTGCCGCGAATCTTTTGAAATTGGGTGAATGGGTTACGAGCGTTCAGATGGTCATTGCGAAGAAACTCAAATCCCACAGCGTGAAAATCGTTGGTGCCGGATTTGGTTTGCGCACTGACGACGCCAGCGTTTGCGCCGAATTCCGCGTCATACGCCGAAGTCGTGATCTTGGCTTCCGTGACGGATTCCAGCGTTGGATTGATGACGATCAATCCCAGCATGGAATCGTGGTTATCGGTTCCGTCCAGCAAGTGCGACGTGCCCGCGAAACTTTGCCCGTTGACGACTTTGCGGAAAGAACCTTGCGGATCTTCGCTTGCGGCGGTCTGGCCCGGAAACGCCGTGACGCCAGGCGTAAACACTTC
>CAYLJQ010000427.1:0-6267 GCA_964383955.1 uncultured Heliomicrobium sp.
CCGATTTGGGGTTTGACGGCCACAAACCGCCGAGCATTTTGCAGGTCAAAGGCGCCAAAGACGTGGCGGTTGAGATGTTTTCCATGTCGAAAAGCTATTCGATGGCCGGTTGGCGAATGGGCTTTTGCGTAGGAAACAAGCAGGCGGTTTACGCGTTGACGCGGCTGAAAAGCTATCTGGATTACGGAATGTTCCAGCCGATTCAAATCGCCGGAATCATTGCCTTGCGGGATTGCGATGAATACGTGCCGCAGATTGCTGAGGTTTACCGCAAACGCCGCGACGTGCTGATCAAAGGGTTGAATTCGGTGGGTTGGAACGTGCCTTCGCCAAAAGGAACAATGTTCGTGTGGGCAAAAATTCCGCAGCATTTTGCCAAGCTCGGTTCACTGGAATTTGCCAAGCAGTTGATTACTCGCGCTGGCGTCGCCGTTTCTCCGGGCAATGGCTTTGGCGAAAGCGGCGAAGGTTATGTTCGTTTCGCGCTGGTGGAAAATGAACAACGAATCGCGCAGGCAGTTCGTGGAATCAAATCGTTTCTCAACGACTAAGGGGAAGGATAGAGTTTGAGCAGTCACCGCTTGTGTTTGATTGGAGCCGCATTGTTCCTGGTGATCGCGGTTTTGTTGGGCTTGCAGGCCAAAGGCGCTGGGCCGTTGCCCGGCGACCTGGGATTCAGCCGGTTGGTTCAATCTGCGCTGCCTTTCAATACAAGAGTTAGCAGTTTATGGATGGTGATGGGTGAAGTGCTTCATTACTCGCCCTATCTGGTCTTTGCCATTACGCTGGGCTTGCGCAGGTGGGATTGGGCGATTCTGGTCGCTGTCGTTTGTTTGCCAATTGCCTTGTTCGGCGAGTCGCAGCTCAAACCCTTGTTTAACCGTCCGCGTCCGACCGATGATTTCATAACGATTTACCAGGTGTCCAAAGGGTTGAGTTTTCCCAGCGGCACGGCGCTGAATTCAATGGCGACGGTGGGGATCGTGCTTTATCTGGTTCGGCTTTCCGAAACGTCCAAAATTGCCCTCGTCCGATTGATTATTGCGTTGTGTGTGGCGTTTTTGTTATTGGCGAATGTGGCGCGAATTCACGTCGGCGCGCACTGGTGGACGGATATTCTGGGCGGATGGCTGTTTGCCAGCGCCTGGGTGGCGTTGTGGATGGCGGTGCATCAATGGTGGTTACACCGGAATCCGGAGAATGCGGAATGAGTCAGGAGCAATCAAGGGAAAAAGTCCGCGAACTTGTCCGCGAAGCCTTAACTTCGGAGATTGGCGGCGCTGCACAGATCAAGCCTGAGGCGGGAGCTTCGCCGGATTTGCTAGATGAATCGGCCAAGGATGTCATAACCGAAGCGGATGTTCGCGGAATTGCTGCTGGCGCAGCATTGCTGATTCGGGAAGATGCGATTGTGACTCCTGCCGCAAAAGATATGATTGCCGAACGCGGCATTGAACTGCAGTACAGAACCCGGCGTTCTGCTTCCGGCCAACAGCGCGTGGTTGCGCTGGGCGCGGATCACGGCGGATTTCCAACCAAAGAGCGATTGAAAAAGCTGCTGGATGAGTTGGGATACAAACACCGTGATTTCGGCACGTTTTCAGAAGATGCAGTGGATTACCCGGATTTCGCGCATGCAGTTGCGCGCGCCGTCGCGGATGGCGGATGCGATCTGGGAATCATCATTGATGGCGCGGGAATTGGTTCGTGCATGACGGCGAACAAGGTTCCAGGCGTTCGAGCAGCAATGTGTTACGACGCGGCCACAGCCCGCAACAGTCGCGAACACAATTACGCCAACGTATTGACGCTTGGCGGAAAGATGCTTTCTCTTGACCAAATCAGCGAGGTGGTCAAAACCTGGCTAGCCACCCCGGAAGGCGAAGCCCGCCACGGCAAGCGCGTGGCGAAAATCATGGCCGTTGAAAAACAGTACCTGCGGTAAGCTGTCGCCGTTCCCCGAAAAGTTCTTCAGCAATCTTTTTCCAACGAAAAAAGTACATTGTCTCAACCGGCTCGGCCTATGGCGGAGAATCAACCAACAAGAAGTGAGGTCAAACCGTAATGGCGAACAAAATTTCTTTCGCAAAAGGATTTTTGAAATTGGTGCTGGCTGGGTCAGCGTTTCTGGCAGTCGTTTTGATGTGGCAATCGTCCCGGTTCGGGGCGGTTCTTGCCACTCAGGCGCGAGAAGTCCGCGTAGTCAACGCCAATGGCATCAGCGGACAAACTGTCAATGTCGCAATCGAATTGGTGGCACAGGGCAATGAAAATGCGCTCGGCTTCAGTTTGAATTTCGATCCGGCGGTTTTCAGCAATCCCACAGCACAATTAGGCAGTGGCGGTGCGGGAGCTGCCCTCAACGTCAACCCTCAAGCGGCAAACGGGCGTATTGGAATCGCACTGGCAATGCCTACTGGACAAACGTTCGTCGCCGGAACCCGGCAGATTGTTGTGCTCACATTTGCCATTGCTGGAAATGCGACTTCGGGGCAATCCGCAATCACATTTGGCGATCAGCCGATTGCGCGCGAAGTTTCCGACGCCAATGCGAATGTGCTGACGACGGTTTTTACGCAGGGGACAATCACTGTTCAGCAACCCAATCCGGTTCCGGCAATTACCAGTTTAAGTCCCAACTCGACAACAGCGGGCGGCGCGGCATTTACGCTGACCGTCAACGGGACTGGTTTTGTCGGTGCTTCTACCGTGTGGTGGAACGGCAGCTTGCGAACGACGCAGTTTGTCAGCCCCACACAGGTAACGGCTTCAATTCCGGCCAGCGATATTGCTTCAGCGGGAACCGCGAGCGTTGTAGTGCAAAATCCAGCGCCGGGCGGAGGCTCTTCGCCAGCAGCGACGTTCACCATTAACAATCCGACCCCGGCAATTACCAGCCTGAGCCCAAGTTCGACCACGGCAGGCGGCGCGACATTTACTCTGACCATCAACGGAACGGGTTTTGTCAGCGCTTCCAGCGTTTGGTGGAATGGCAGCCCACGAACGACTCAGTTTGTCAGTGCTACTCAACTCACGGCTTCGATTCCGGCCAGCGACATTGCTTCGGCGGGAACCGCCAGTGTTGTAATCCAGAACCCTTCGCCGGGCGGAGGTTCGTCTCCAGCGGCAACTTTCACCATCAACAACCCGGCGCCGGCAATTACCTCGCTTTCGCCGAATGCCATACAAGCGGGAAGCGCAGCTTTCTCGCTGACCATCAATGGAACCGGCTTTATCAGCGCTTCGACCGTGTGGTGGAACGGCAGCCTGCGAACGACGCAGTTTGTCAGTGCGACACAATTGACAGCTTCGATTCCAGCCGCGGACGTTGCTTCCGCAGGGACTGCCAGCGTTGTCGTGCAAAACCCAGCGCCCGGCGGAGGTTCTTCGCCAGCGGCAACCTTTTCCATTACTGCCAATACACCTGCGCCAACGACCAGCTCAATCAGTCCGAATGCTGCAATCGCTGGAGGAGCAGCATTTACCCTAACCGTCAACGGAAACAATTTCACCGCAAATTCGACAGTGAACTGGAACGGCAATGCGCGAACGACTACCTTTGTCAGCGCAACGCAACTCACCGCAGCCATTCCCGCAACCGACATCTCCACAGCAGGAACCGCTTCGGTGACCGTGGTGACACCCGCGCCCGGCGGAGGGACTTCCAACGCGCAAACCTTCACGATCAACAATCCGAATCCGGCCATCACCAGTTTAAGCCCCAATTCGGCGATAGCCGGTGGAGCAGCTTTTACGTTGACTGTGAATGGAACTGGATTTATCAGCGCCTCAACGGTGTGGTGGAACGGCGCGTTGCGAACGACACAGTTTGTCAGCGCGACGCAATTGACGGCTTCGATTTCGGCCAGCGACATTGCTTCAGCGGGAACTGCCAATGTGGTGGTGCAGAATCCTTCACCCGGCGGAGGTTCATCGCCAGCAGCAACCTTCACGATCAACAATCCGAATCCGGCCATCGCCAGTTTAAGCCCCAATTCGGCAACAGCCGGCGGAGCAGCCTTCACGCTGACTGTCAATGGAACTGGGTTTGTCAGCGCTTCGACTGTTTGGTGGAACGGCGCGTTGCGAACGACGCAGTTTGTCAGCGCGACGCAATTGACGGCTTCGATTTCGGCCAGCGACATTGCTTCGGCGGGAACAGCCAGTGTTGTTGTCCAAAATCCAGCACCCGGCGGAGGCTCTTCGCCAGCGGCAACCTTCACCATCAATCCCAACATTCCTGCGCCGACAACGAGTTCAATTAACCCGAACATTGCAGCAGCCGGTGGCGCAGCATTCACCTTGACCGTCATTGGAACCAATTTCACTGCAAACTCGACGGTGAACTGGAATGGCAGCGCGCGAACGACGACGTTTGTTAGTGCGACGCAGCTTACGGCAGCGATCACCGCTGCGGACATTGCCACGGCGGGAACTGCTGCCGTAACTGTCGTTACGCCAGCGCCTGGCGGGGGGACTTCAAATCCGCAAACTTTTACGATTGCTCCGACTGTTGCCAGCGTTTCTGCCGCCAGCTTTTTGGGTGCGGAACTGGCTCCGGAATCTATTGTCGCGGCATTCGGCGTGAATTTGGCGACTTCGATTGTGATCGCTGACTCCACGCCTTTGCCGACCACGCTGGCTGGAACCAAAGTTTCGGTTAAAGACAGCGCTGGTGTGGAGCGTCTATCACCGCTGTTTTTTGTGGCACCTGGACAGGTCAATTACCAAATGCCGCCGGGGACAGCCGCGGGGACAGCCGCAATCACCGTCACCAGCGGAGACAACAAAATTTCACTGGGAAGCCAACAGATTGCCTCGGTTGCACCGGGATTGTTCACCGCCAACGTCAGCGGCGAAGGCGTTCCGGCGGCAAACGTCTTCAGGCTGAAAGCCAACGGTTCGACAAGCACCGAAGATCTTTCCAGATTCGATTCGACGCTGGCGCGTTTTGTGCCGATCCCAATTGATCTGGGACCGGAAGGCGAACAGGTCTTTGGCATTTTTTACGGCACAGGGTTTCGCAATGCGACATTGGCCAATGTCAGCGCCAAAATCGGCGGCGTAACCTGTGAAGTGTTATATGCCGGTGTCACGCCGGGTTTTATCGGCCTGGATCAATTCAACATCCGGTTGGATCGTTCCTTGATCGGGCGTGGCGACGTTGATGTCGTGATTACCGTGAATGGCAAAGTCGCCAATACGGTTCGTATTAACATCAAGTAAACAAGGAGTTTACCAAAGCAAAGAGGCAGCGCGAGGAAGTCTTTCGCGCTGCCTTTTGGTTTTTCCTGCCAGCTTTTCAAAAAAATCGCTTTCCTGTGAGGGAATTCAGGACCGGATTACGGTTGTATAGGTGAGCGAAGGAAACAGGCGTTTTTGGGAACGGCGCAAGGTGATGGGAGAGGTTACCACTTCTTTGCGGGAAGTCTCTCATCAGCGACGCTCGCCAAGTGAGTTGGACGGAAGCGCCTGTCTATTATTGGGTTTTACGCTCGCATTTCTCAATTTACCCCATAGTTTCCGGCAACAGCCGAACCAGAGCTTATTGATAAGGCATAAGTTTTGGATTGACCGCGCTGGCTGCTGCCGGAAACTCCATCTCCCCTGATTTCGTCCACAGCCATTGGAGCGAATCGGCCAGCCACTTTGCGCAACAACGACCGACAACCTTGAAAACGCAGGTGGTAGGCCTCAGCCTGTCTGCGGCAGCGCATTTACCACCAACCTAAAATTTTCCACCAAACCATACCCACTGTTGTCCAGACCAGAATGTTGGGAACGGTTGCGATCAACCCAAGCTGCCACCATTTTTGTTGCGTAACATAGCCTGTTCCGAAAAAGATCGGCCCCGGAGTGGTGCCGTAATGGGTTAACCCAGCCGAAAGATTCGAAAAATAGGCAAGCACGACGACGGACAAAATCGGCGGCGCTCCGGCGGCAATAACCACAATCAAAAAAGGCAGGTACATTGCCAATGCATGCGCCGTGATGCTGGCAAACGCGTAATGCGCGTAAAAATAGACCAGCACCAGCACCGCCAGCGCCGCCCACCACTTCCACCCGGCGG
This sequence comes from uncultured Heliomicrobium sp., assembly GCA_964383955.1. Classification (GTDB taxonomy): domain Bacteria; phylum Acidobacteriota; class Blastocatellia; order RBC074; family RBC074; genus RBC074. The sequence continues at coordinate 6,071 of CAYLJQ010000427.1, forward strand.
TCATTTGAGCGGCAAACTCGGCAAACTTTTTGGTAATGCCAGTTTCGCCCAGCGCTTCGGCCATACGCACCATTCCTCCGTACCAAATGAACACGTCCCAGGCGGCGACTTCGTTCATCAAGTCCTTCCAGTCCAGCACATTGAAAATCAGCAAAATGCAGATTCCAAGCAAAGCCACGACCGAATAATCAATCGTG
>CAYLJQ010000428.1:0-6261 GCA_964383955.1 uncultured Heliomicrobium sp.
ACGGAAAAGTGACTTCACCGCACCACAAAAAACGCAGTCTGGTTGCAGCTTCACCGCGACAGTAACAATTTCAAAAAAACGGAGATGATTTTGCTATGAGCACACGAATCAAAATCGGTCGCTATGTTTTCCTGATGATCGCGTTGATTTCCCCTGTCTTGTTTGCGCAAGTTCCGGAACAAGCAAAAGTCGTGGCAGGCGCAGATCGAGCCGTCGAAAAAGCTGCCAAGCTCTCCCCAGCCACAGCGCCCGGATGCGCGGTTGGCGTTTCGCTCTCTGGCCGTTCCGTTTACGAAAAAGCGTTTGGCATGGCGGAAATCGAACACGCCATTCCCAACTCTCCGCAAACCATTTTTGAATCCGGTTCGGTCGCCAAACAGTTCACCGCTGCTGCGGTCATTTTGCTTTCGCTGGAAGGAAAGCTTGGATTGGATGACCCGGTCAAAAAATACATTCCGGAATTGCCGGATTACGGTGCGCCGCTGACGATTCGCCATTTGCTGAATCACACGGGCGGCGTGCGCGATTGGGGATCGGTGATGGCGCTGACGGGATTTGGCCGTGGCGACCGCGTCATCTCGCAAGCGCTGGCGATGGATGTCATCACACACCAGAAAGGGCTGGATTTTACGCCTGGCGCAGAATACTCCTATTCCAACAGCGGGTATCAATTGGCGGCGACAATTGTCGAACGCGTATCGAAACAGAGCTTTCCCGCCTTTACCGAAGAGCGATTGTTCAAACCGCTGGGGATGACGAAAACAAGTTGGCGCGATGATTACCAACGGCTGGTTCCCGGTCGCGCGCAAGCATACACAGGACCGCTGGCCGGGCCGTGGCGATTGCTGATGCCGTTTATGAATGTGTACGGCAACGGCGGAATGCTGACCACCGTCGGCGATTGGTTGAAATGGAACGCCATGCTTGATTCGCGCTCAATGGGCGCTCCGCTGGTGGACGCGATGGAAACGACCGGCGTGCTGAACGATGGGCGAAAAATCACGTACGCGTTGGGCGTAGTCGTCACCAATGAAAACGGCCATCGCAAAGTCGCGCACGGGGGTTCGACAGCGGGGTATCAAACGTTCTTGTCGCGTTACCCCGGCCTGAAACTTTCCATTGCTGTGATGTGCAACGGAACGTCCAGAAATCCCTCCGCTTTGGAGCGGGACATTTTCAACGAAATCACCGGTCCTTTTCCGGCTCCCACGCAGCCCGAAACCATCGCGTTGAAACCGGAAGAGCTTCAAAAATATGTGGGCTTGTGGCGCAACGAAAAAACGCACATGCCGGAACGAACAATCGTCGAAAACGGCACGCTGCGGCTGGCTGGGCAATTCGCGTTACGTCCGTTGCGGGATGGCTCGTTTTTAGGTGGATCGTCGCGGGTCAGTTTCAAGATGGGAAAGGATGGCAAACCAGCTTCAATCGAAGCCGACACCGGAGAATCCATCCTTCGATTCGCCGCCGAAACTCCGTGGACGCCTACGCTGGATGAACTGAAATCCTTTGCTGGCGTATGGCACAGCGATGAAGCCGATGCATCGTTCACCATTGTGGTTGAAAACGACAAAGCGTTTTGGGTCCAGCGACCAGCCACGCGCCAACCGCTTCGCCCACAGTACAAAGATCATTTTAGTGTCGGCATTGGCCCAGGTCAGGTGCTCTGGGCAACGCGCGATTCCAGCGGACAAATGAAATTGCACGTCGGAGCAGGGCGCATGCGTGACATGCCTTTTGAACGTGTTGGCAATAAATAAAGACTTGGTTTCACCACAAAAAGCGCAGAAAGCGCAAAAGTATCAGCACTTGATTTTGTGATTTTTGCGCCTTTTGTGGTTTCAACTTTTTTTTATTCAACCGAAAATCGCTGTAAGCAAGGACTCACTGGATGGCTGCAAAATCGAAGACGAAAGCCCGTACCACTATCGCCGTGCAAGGCGCGCGCGTCCACAATCTGAAAAACATCTCGCTCGAAATCCCGCGTGATAGCCTTGTTGTCGTCACGGGCTTGAGCGGTTCGGGCAAATCTTCGCTGGCATTCGATACGATCTACGCTGAAGGCCAGCGGCGATACATGGAATCGCTGTCGAGCTTTGCCAAACGCTTCATCGCGCAAGTTTCCAAACCCGACGTGGATTTTATTTTTGGCTTGTCGCCGGTGATTTCGATTGAGCAGAAAACCATCGGAAATAATCCACGCTCAACGGTTGGCACAATGACGGACATTGCCAGCTATTTGAATCTGCTATTCGCGACAATTGCTCAGCCGCATTGCCCGCGCACCAATCAACCGACGCCCAGCCGATCCGCCAACCAAATTCTGGAAGCGATTCTCTCTTTACCGGAAGGCACAGAGATCGAACTGCGCGCGCCAGTTTTCAAGGTGTATGGCGAAGAACTGGATTTTGTTTTTACGGAACTTCGCAAGAAAGGCTGCCGCCGGTTAATCGTTGATGGCAAGCCAGTGGACATCTCCGAACAGGTGGAACTGGACGAAACGAAAGTTCGCCACATGGACGCCGTGGTGGATCGTTTCATCGTCAGCCGCAAACACGAAAAAGCGATCAAAGCCGGAATCGCCGCGACGCTGCTCATCGGTGACGGCTTGATGCAGGTTCACCTCTTGAAAGGCGCGAGCAAGGCCGAAGCAGAGAAGTTTTACAAAGCGACATGCAGCGTGAAGCATCATTTCGTTTACGGCGACATTCAGCCGGATTATTTCATGTTCAACAATCCGGAAAGCGCTTGCCGAACCTGCGGCGGACTTGGCGTTTACAAACTGACGCATCCGGAACTGTTGATCCCTGATCCGCAGCGCAGCATTCGCGGCGGTTGTTTCGTGAAAGAGGCGTACAACTACAAACCGGACAACTGGGACGGACGAATGATGTACAGCCTGTCCCGGAACCTGGGATTTTCGCTGGATACGCCTTGGGAAAAGCTGGCCGAGAAAGCGCGCAACGCGATCCTTTATGGCATTGAGCAGAAGATCAAAGTTTCCATCCCGCCGGATACGAAGGTGAGCCGCGAAGAGCTGGAAAAGCACGTAGGCCAGGAAATCGGCTTTGGGGGAATTGCACGCCGCATCGAACGACACTACCGCCGCTATCGCCAACGCGGCGAAGCCAGTTCCGGCATGGAAGCCTGGCTGGACAAGGTGATGGTTGAACACATCTGCCCGGACTGTAACGGCGCGCGCATTCGCGCGACGCGGATGTTGTTCACCATTTCCGGCAAAACCGTTCACGACTTCGGCCAAATGAATTTTGACGAGCTGCACGCTTTTCTGGGAAGTATCAAACCCGCTGGACGCGGAGCGGATGCTGGCCGTCAGGTGCTGGGCGAAATTCGCGGGCGCTTGGAATTGCTGCTCGGCATTGGCCTGGATTACCTGAACTTCAACCGGCGTTCGGGCACGCTGTCGGGCGGCGAATCGCAACGCATTCGCCTGTCCACGCAAATCGGATCAGGCTTGATGGGAATGCTGTACGTGCTGGACGAACCCAGCATCGGCCTGCACCCGAAAGACAACGTGAAGATGATTGCGACGCTGGAACGGCTGCGCGACATCGGCAACACGGTCATCGTCGTCGAACATGACGAAGACACAATCCGCTCCGCCGACCACGTCATTGAAATGGGCATTGGCGCAGGCATTCACGGCGGTGAAGTCGTCGCGCAAGGCACGCTCAAAGACGTGTTAGCTTGCAAGGCTTCGCCAACTGGTCAGTTCCTTTCCGGCAAACGATCCATCGCTATGCCGAAACATCGCCGTAAAGGGAACGGCAAGGCGCTTGTGATTCGTGGCGCGCGCGAAAACAATCTGAAATCGGTAGATGTATCTATTCCGCTTGGCCAGATGGTTGCGATTACCGGCGCTTCCGGCTCCGGCAAAAGCACGCTGGTTAACGAAATTCTGTACAAAGCGCTTTGGAAAAAGTTGGAAGACACCCGCACGTTGCCGGGCGCGCACGATGGCGTAGACGGCTTGGAACACGTACACAAAGTCGTCAACATTGACCAGTCACCGATTGGCCGCAACAGCCGTTCGAACCCTGCAACCTACATCGGCTTTTACGACACCATCCGCGACTTGTTTACTCGCGCGCCGCTGTCGGTCGAACGCGAATACAAACCGGGGCGGTTTAGTTTCAACGTCAAAGGTGGCCGCTGCGAAGAGTGCCAGGGCGAAGGCTCCATCACTACGCAGCTTTATTTTATGCCTGACGTTGAAGTGACATGCGGCGCGTGCAAAGGCGCGCGCTTCAACGCCGAAACGCTCGAAGTCACGTTGCGTGGCAAAACCATTGACGACATTTTGAATATGTCTGTCGAAGAAGGCGTGACGTTTTTTGCGAGTGAACCGGTCGTTGGCAAGAAAATCGAAGTGCTGAATGACTTGGGCCTCGGCTACCTGACGCTCGGCCAATCCGCGACAACGCTTTCCGGCGGCGAAGCCCAACGCATCAAAATCGCTACGGAACTAAGCAAACTGCAACGCGCCAAACACACGGTTTACATTCTTGACGAACCAACGACGGGGCTGCACTTGGCGGACATTGAAAAACTGCTTGAATCGCTGAACCGGTTGGTGGACGCCGGACATTCGGTGCTGCTGATCGAGCATCATCTGGATGTGATCAAAACCGCCGATCACGTCATTGACCTTGGCCCCGAAGGAGGCCACGCGGGCGGCGAAGTCGTTGTGACGGGTACGCCGGAAGAAATCGCGGCGTGTAAGCGGTCGCACACGGGACGATTCTTGAAGGCGCATTTGCAGGCGTAGCTCAACGTGTGGCCGCCGCCTATAATCAAGGCAAAGGAGCTTGAACTTGAGCGTTTCACTTTCGACAAAACTGGATGATCCGGCCGCGATCCCTTATTTTCTGTGGGATGAGCCGATGACTGTGGCGGAGTTTCGTCAGCGGCTAGCCACGGCTTCGCTGCCGGAACAGCATCGCCTGCTTGGCAAATTGTTGCGCGAAGCCCGTGACACGGATGTCTGGCAGTTTATTTCACCTACCGAAGTTTGGCGTAAATGGCCGTTGATCGAGCGCCATCTGGGACGGCGGCGCGCGTTTTGGGAATTTCTTTTGGGAAGCTGGCACAACGATGGACTCATCGGCGAATAACAAACTGGACGATCTGCAACAAGATTTCCTGGCAGCGTTTTTTCAACGCGAAGGGCGATTTTATCTGACCGGCGGCGCGGCACTTGTGGGGTTTTATTTGGGCCATCGTGAAACGCATGACCTGGATTTGTTCACGCCAGACGACGTAATCGTCGACGGTGTAAAGACCGTCAATGACGTGGCACGGCAACTGGGAGCCTCAGTGGAAGCGATTCAGACTGCGCCGGATTTTCGTCGTTTGCTTTTACGTCGCGGGGCCGAGGCCGTTGTCATTGATTTGGTGCGCGAATACGTCATTCAGCGAGTGCCGGAAAAACCCTTGGTCAATGGCATTCGCGTTGACCCACCCGAAGAAATTCTTGCGAACAAGCTTTGTGCTTTGTTGGCGCGCTCCGAAATCCGCGACCTGGTGGATGTGCGCGCGCTGGAATTAGCTGGTTACAAAATCGAAGATGCCTTGCCTTTTGCTGCCCAAAAAGATCGAGGCTTGACTGCTGCTCAACTGGCCTGGGTGCTCAGCGACGTTGAATTCGGTGACGAACTCATCCCTCCTGGCGGCATTTCCCTCACAGAGTTGCAACACTACCTTGGCGATCTGATTACACGACTCAAGAGGCTGGCGCTTCCTGCATAAAAGAAATGGCAAGACCTTGTTGGTGAGTCGGACCAGAGCACTTTTAAATTAGGCTACGCCGATGGTGAAGTCGTTGTGAAAGGCACGCCGGAAGAGATTGCAGCTTGCAAGCGGTCGCACGCGGAATGCTTTCTCAAGGCACATTTGCGATATTAAGGTTGACCACTTACTCCAATTTTAGAATGAGATAAAAAGAGGAAAACTGTATAGATTGGGGTTATTTCTATGATGTTTGTTTCTTATTCGCGCTCCGATTTAGAAATCACTCAGTCGGTCGTCGAATCGCTGATGATGGCAGGCATCGAGTGTTGGATCGATGAATCAAACATTCCGATGGGCCAAGCATTTGTAGAGCAACTGGGCCAGATTCTACGCAAAGCAGATTGCTTCTTACTTATAGATACGCCTGCAAGCCGTTCTTCGTATTGGGTTCGTAGAGAACTGATGGCTTCATTTCGCTATAGAAGAAGCGGAAGATATCACTCAATACTT
>CAYLJQ010000429.1:0-6215 GCA_964383955.1 uncultured Heliomicrobium sp.
TACGTTTCCATAAGTATGTCAAAAAACTATTGGCTTAATTCAATGCCATTGCCCCTTAAGCACTCTGCCTCGGAAAAAGCCAAATTCACTTTGCTCTTAAAACTTGAGGCCGTTTCACAACGACCACACGAACTTTCTCTTACAAGAGAATGGAGAAGCAATTCTATGAAGCCAACGAATCGCTTGATGCTAGAAGGACGGAGTGTTTGCCTGCTCATCATCGCTGCAATTTCTCTCAACATTGCTATTTCCCCAATCATTTACGGACAAAGCTCACCCTCATTCTCGCTCCGCGAAGCGCCGGAACTGCGAATGCCGGGCGTGATTGTGCCGCCACATCCGTGGAATATTGACGGGAATTCGCCTGCTGTGCGGGACGCCAATGGAAATCTGATTCTGTTCAATTCTTTGTCTTTTCCCTTTCGCAGTACGGGAACCGATCTTTTCCACCTGACGGCTTCGGAAGCGATCATCATCAACCAGCGCGAAGAAATCGAAGGCGGATTATGGATGGAAGGCGTGTATCGCGATGCGGATGGAACCATGTTCGGTTGGCTTCACAACGAATTCACCACCGGTTGCGAAATTATCTCGCTCGGCGCGCCTCGCATACGGCAGATGATTTCTTATGACGATGGAAAAACCTGGAACGACCAGGGAATCGTCATTGCCGCGCCAGAAGGCTTCTTCAACTGCGACACTGGAAACAGGTACTTCACCGGAGGAACCGGAGATTTTTCGGTCATCTTCGATCAAGCGACGCAGTGTTTCTATTTTTACTTCACCGCTTACAGCCCTGATTTCACGCAACAGGGCATTGGCATTGCGCGATTACGTTACGAGGATCGGTTTCATCCCGCCGGTAAAGCGATGAACTGGTATGAAGGCGAATGGAATAAATCGGCTTTGGGAGGATTGCTGTCACCAATTTATCCGCCGCTTGTCAGTTGGCATCAATCCGACCTGGACGCTTATTGGGGACCGGCAGTTCACTACAACGCTTACCTAAACCAGTATGTGATGCTGTTGAATCACGCCGTTGGCGGCGGTTGGGGAACGGAAGGTTTTTACATCAGCTTCAACCCGGACATTGCCAACCCAGATGGATGGAGCGCGCCGGAACGTTTGCCGATTGAACCAGAAAGCCCGCTTCAGGCGTATCCGCAAATTTTTGGAATCGAAGCGGACGGAACCGACAAACTAGCCAGACAAACCGGGCGTTTATTTTTGCAGGGAGTTTCAAGGTGGGAAATCGTCTTTGACTGGCGGTTGATCAAACCTGAAAGATCGGTTGTTGGCGGCATCGGAGACCGGCAACCTCCGCCAGTCCGCGCCGAGCCGATTGGCAGAACTCGCCGCTGAGTCCTTTGCCTGGCTCGGCTCTTTCGCCGAGCCAGCGGCTTTCTCTTTTCCACAATTCGGACAATTTTTGGCTTGCCTTGAGGGAACTGCTCTTCGCTTTTCGGTTTACCAATCGTAGGCTGAATTATCAAAGCAGAATTCAATCAACCAACTTGAGGAAATTGATATGCCGAAAAACACCACCATCTTGCTAATCCGGCACGGAGAAAAACCGAAAAAGAACACCGATCCCGGATTGGCCGTCGCTGGTTTGGAACGTGCTCAAGCCTATTCGATCTATTTTCAAAACTATCCGAACAGTAAAACTCCATTGAAGTTCAAATACATGTTTGCCTCGACGGATTCGGCGAAAAGCGACCGCCCGCGCCTGACCATTGCGCCGTTTTCTCAAGCCGTCAATCTTCCAATCAACACAAACTTTTCCAACGCCCAATATCAAGAACTGGCGAATTCCATCTTGCTCCCGCTGACTCCGGGGCAATACGACAACTGCAACATCCTGATCTGCTGGCATCAAGGAGAGGTTTTGAAGTTGGCAAGCAGTTTGGGCGTGGATGCCAGCAAAGCCGGAACCTGGCCGACCAAATGGCCTGGCGATGTTTTCGGCTGGCTGTTACAAATTACATTCGACGCCAATGGCAGCATCAATTACAAACAAACTTTCTGCATCAACGAAAAACTGATGCACGACGACCATGGACAAGATCCGCCTGACGGCCAATAACCGCCTTCCAGCAACCCCTTTGGAGGAACATCATGAACCCATCCTTTAAGAAGCGACTCGATTCGCTGCAGCATCTGACCAACAGTGACGCATCTGCAATGATTTCGGCTCTGGGAATTGCCGAGTACTTGGAAAACTCGGAAGCCCAGTTGATCTCGGCAATGCAGACTAGCAACATTGGAACCTGGCCACCGCCCATACCACCGCCAAGCACACAAGGCAGCCTGATGTTCGGGCTTGTGCCTTACTGGTTACACAACCCGCCGGACTTCATCCAGAATTACATCACACATCACAAAGTGCTCGATTGGCTTTGGAACGGGTTAAAACTCGTCGTGCCAACCCGACTGTCACAGGCGAACTATGATGCGCTTCTGAAATCCGTCAATGATCCAAACGGCGGTCTGGTTGGTCCTGATGGCACGATCTACACCGATTCCACTTACGACCAGCTTGATCCTGAATGGCTGTGGGCGGTGTTGGATTATCTGGTTGTCACGCTTGGCAAAGACCGCGCGCCATTTGGCGCCAGCCCGCAGATTGTCCCGCTTTCCGGCATCGCGACAGACCAAGTCAGAATTGCGGTTGTGGGAGATTGGGGAACCGGCATTTATTCAGACAACCCCGCCGTGCAGGTGATGAAGCAAATCAACGCGCTGAAGCCGGATTACATCATTCATCTGGGCGACGTTTATTACGCTGGCACTGACGGAGATTTCCCGCCAATGGGCGAGGAAGTAAATAACTATCTTGACCTATGGCCCTCCACGGCAACGCAGGCAGCCGGGACGAGTTTCATGCTGAATTCCAACCACGAAATGTACAGCGGCGCAAAAGGATATTTCGCCGCGCTGGGCGACGACCGATTTCAGTCGCAACACGGCACCAGCTACTTCGCGCTGACTTACGCAGGTTGGACAATTGTCGGATTGGATTCTGCCTACTATGACACTTCGGCAATGTTTATGGATGGAAGCATCGTCAAAGGCGATCCGCACCAGATTCAGCCGAACTGGGTGAAAACGCTTGGACTGACACCATCGAAAACCATCGTGATGACGCATCACAACGGGTTGAGTTACGACGGCACATCGCAAAACGGAATTTGGTGCGAAATCAATCAAGCCTTGGGCGGCGACCCGGCCGCCTGGTATTGGGGACACGTGCATGACGGCATTGCCTATTCATCGCCCACAATCAGCGGAAGCAACACCATTGCCCGTTGCGTCGGGCATGGAGCTTTCCCTTACGCCAACGCCTGGGGAATGGACGCGGCCAAACCAATTCGTTATGAATACTACGCCCACACTGCAAACCCAAAGGAGCCGCCGCGTGTACTTAACGGTTTTATGATGATGACGATCTCTTCAACCGGCCAGGTGACTGAAGACTGGTACGAACAAGGAAACCCGATTCGAGTGTTTACCAAAAGCTATTCACTGAATTGAAATTCTTCACGCTGGCTTGGCTCCCACGCCGAGCCAGCGTTTTTTCGTTGTCGTAACAACTCGTTTGTCCGTCGCCAAACGGTTTTCAGCCCAGCGCGCCAGCCGCACAAACGGCAAGCCCATTAAAAAGTAAATCGCCGCCGTCAGAATTCCCGCGCCGATGTAATCGTAATAGGTCGCCGCCAATTGGCCGTAAACCTTTGTCAGTTCAACCATCGTGATGACCGACACAATGGAAGAATCCTTGAACAGCGCGATGAAGTCATTCGTCACCGGAGGAATCACCAGCCGCATGGCTTGCGGCACGATGATGTGACGAAGCGATTGCCAGCGCGTCATTCCCAAACTGAGCGCCGCTTCCATCTGGCCGCGGGGAATGGCTTGAATGCCTGCGCGATAGTTTTCTGCTTCGTATGCGGCGTAATTCAGCCCAAGCCCGACAACCGCTGCAACAATCGGTGACAACCGAATCCCAATGTTCGGCAAGCCGTAAAAGATCAGATAAAGCTGAATCAGCAACGGCGTTCCACGAAACAATTCTACGTACGCGCGCGCTAGCCACGAAAATGGTTTCGGCGCGTACAAATTCACCAGGGCGAGCGCCAACCCAAGCGCAATCGCAAGCGCCATTCCCAATACGGAAATCAACAACGTCATTGGCGCGCCAACAAACAGCAGCGCTGGCAAATATCCCCAATATCGCTTCAACCGTTCGCGCCAGGTCAGTTTCGCCGAAACTGTCTGCGTGAATTCGGCCAGCGCATCGCTTTTCTGTTCCGGCTGGTTGAGCTTGGCAAACAGCTTGTCGGTTTCTTCGTTCCAGATGCCCCACTTTTCGTAAATCGCTTTCAGTTCGCCGGATTTGACGAGTGCCAGCAAGGCTTCGTTGACCTGCTTCAGCAACTCCGCGTCACCTTTGCGAACGGCGATGCCGTATTGCATTTCGCCGATGGACGCGCCGACTAACTTCAATTTCGGATTCGGATTGCTGTAGTAAACGGCAATCGGCCAGTCCATCAGCACGGCTTGCAGGCGTCCGTTCGTCAAATCGTCGTAAGGATTGTTCTGGTTTTCGTAGCTGCGAATTTCCAGCGTGCTTGCAGGATTTTGTTGGGCAAACTCTTTTTTGGCTTCTTCCAGCAGCCGATGCGCCAGCGAGAACTTCAGCGTGCCGACGGTTTTGCCTTTCAAGTCGGCAATCGAATTGATCGAATTTTCCGTGGCGCGAACGCTGAGTTGTTCTCCGCAAATGTAGTACGGAATCGAAAAGTTGACCTGCTCTTTTCGGTCGTCTGTGATTTCAATGCCATTGACGGCCAAGTCGTAACTGCCGCGCTGCAATCCCGGAATCAGTCCGTCCCATTGGTTTTGAACGAAGACCGATTTGCGTTTGAGTTGTTTGCCCAGCGCATCCATCAAATCAATTTCAAAGCCGATGATGCGGCGAGGATTTTTCGGATCAGGCAACAGGTACGGAGCACCGCCTTCGGCATCGCCACCCCAACGAAGGTCTTGCGCTTGGCCTGAAACACAAAAAGCCGCAGAGACACATAGGCACAGAACGACAATCCTGAATGCGGTTCCCACTTGCTCTAACCAGTTGTGACTTGTCTCACTCTTCGCCGCAGAGCGGCGGCTGACTTTAGCCCGGCGTTTCAACGCCGGGTAACGCAACAACAAATTTCTTGTCGCGTAGCGACAACTGAATTCAATCGTCGCTGACGCGACGAGGAACAAAAACCTAAGCTTACCGTGGGTTGGAAACCCACGGCTAAATTCAAACGCCGCTGACGCGGCGAACGGGCGAAGCGGCAACTGAGCCTTTTTGAATGTCTCTATGTCTCTGCGGCTCTGTGGCCCATTTTTTTTCATCACAGATATCTCCGCAAAAACTCTCGCGTCCGTTCGTCACGCGGCGAAGTGAAAATCACATGCGGCGAACCCGTTTCGATCAACTCACCTTCGCTCAAAACCAAAACCTTGTCGGCCACATCACGTGCAAATTTCATTTCGTGCGTGACGACGACTTGCGTCATTCCTTCGTCATCAAGCTGGCGCATAATGCTCAGCACTTCGCCAACCAGGCTGGGATCAAGCGCCGAAGTCGGTTCGTCATACAACATCACCTTCGGAGACATCGCCAGTGCGCGAGCAATCGCGGCCCGTTGCTGCTGGCCGCCGGAAAGCTGCGACGGGTAATACTCCATTCGATCTTTCAATCCGACTTTGGTCAGCAAGGTTCGCGCCTGTTCTTCCGCTTCCTGCCGGGAAACTTTTTTAACGACGGTCGGAGCTAGTACGGCATTTTCAAGCACGGTCAGATGCGGAAACAGATTGAAGCTTTGAAACACCATTCCAACTTCTTCGCGCAAATGGCGAAGCTGCGTGTTCAGGTGATGATGCGAGGCGCCATTCATCTTCAATTCGTGCTCGCCGATGCGAACGCTGCCACTGTCAAATAACTCCAGCCCGTTCAAGCAGCGCAGCAGCGTAGATTTGCCGCACCCTGACGGACCGATGATGACCGTCAGTTCTGAGACGGAAACCTCAAAACTGATACCGCGCAGCGCCGCCGCGTCGCCATAGCTTTTTTGCAGATTGTTGACGGAAATCAGTGGATTCATGGTTTTAAGCCAAGGTTTTTGAGCACAGCCTGTGGGACGTGTTTATCCTGATCCAAC
>CAYLJQ010000430.1:0-6206 GCA_964383955.1 uncultured Heliomicrobium sp.
CAAGCTCTTTTGTTTTTTTTCTGATGTGAACACCGCCACCGGAGAAGGCGTCAATGTATACGTGTGACAGTCCCGACTGTTTGGTCAGAATAGTTGAGTAAGCAGCCGCATACTTTTTAATGATGTCGAGTTTGACCTCAGACCAATAGCCAATTACGTCAACCCTTAGTTCTTTTGCCATTTAGTTACCTGTTCTGGAGCAAAGTTTGTTTGAGGAGGGCTAAGCCAAGACTAACGCACTATACCTGTGGAAATTTTCGCTTGCAAGAATTTTTAGGCTTGTTACACCTAAGTAAAGATTGATAGGTGATCTGCAATACCTTTTTTATACTCCCGCCACGCAACCTATCTATTTGGCTGGTCTCGTATTTCTTAAGGTCAGCCATCTAATCAACCAACAACGCCAATATCTTCAAAGGTCAAGGTGTGATCTCTAAACTCACAACCCTGTCAGAGCCTATTTGGAAATTCGTACAACCGTTTTTAGCTCCGTAGGAGCGACCTGTTTATAGCTTGGCAGGTGGCAAATCTCCCAAGCTCCGTAGGAGCGACCTGTGCATAGGCCGCTCCTACGGAGCTTGGGAGAGACGAATGCGTCATTCTATAAACAGGCCGCGCTTCTGGCGCTAATTTCCAGACATGCCTTCAGAGCGGACGATCAGGATTCAAGTAGACTGTCAGGAACAAAGCCATGAAGCAGAAGCAAAGCTATTCCAGCTTCGGGGAAGTCTCGGTTACTTCGCCTTCAATGAGGTACAGTTAAAAGACGAAGATGTACCCGTTGATCCCATAGAGTTACCTGAGTCAAAGAGCCTGCCTGAAGCCTGCGGAATGTCCTCTACATTTTCCATGCATCATTCAAGGTGGATGGTATGTGGCGTGTTAATCAGTTCGGATGGCATGGTTTCCGCAATCGTAATGCGGTCGGTTGTTAAGTCGCGCCAGTGCCGCAGGCAAACAATCAGCAGCGCGACGACTGGCACGCTCAGGAAAACGCCGATCACTCCGCCCAACTCAGCGCCGCAGATGACAGCCAGAATCACGGCAAGAGGGTGAATTTCAACGCCTGCGCTGATCAATCTGGGATAGATGACGTAATCGTGAATGATTCTGAAAACAATCAGGAAACCGGCCACGATCAGGGCGCTCTGCACCGAATGAAAGCTGACAACCAGCACAGCGACAATTCCCAGCGTCAGCGGCCCTACCACCGGCACGAACTCCAGAATGGCTGCGGCAACGGCAAATACAAGTGGATAGGACAGTCCAAGCAGCCACAGCCCGCTTCCTTCGATCACGCCGACAAAAGCGCAGGCTATCAACTGCGCACGAATGTAAGCGGCCAAGGTTTCGCTGACCTCTCGCAAAAATACCGTCAAGCGGTAGCGCAAGTCCGCTTCAGGCAGAGACAACAGAAAACGCTTGCTGATAGTTTTGGCGTCTTTCAGAAAGAAAAACCCTAACACCGGAATCAGTATCAACCAGGGCAGAAACAGCGCCAGTCCCAAGGTTCGTCCAACAATCGCCCTCAGCCATTCAACCAGGCCCACTTTTGTATAAGTGAACCAATCAAGCAATGCCTGCCGCCAGTTCTGCGGCAAGCGATACCGGCTGGGCAATTTTTCAACCGACTTCACATATTGATCCAGTTGCTGAGCATAACCCGGAAAATTACTCGAAAACGCTATGATTTGATCAGACAGCAAAGGCACGACGTAATCAATACACAAAATGATTCCGCCGAGTAGCAACAGATAAACAACTGCAATTGCCAGCGTGCGAGGCATTTTCCAGTCGGACTTCATCAGCCGGAAAGGACGTTCGACAAAATCCACCACTGGCGCAATCAAGTAGCAAAATATGGCTGTGAAGGCGAGCAGCAAAACCACCAATCGCAGCGCGTAAAGCAGCCAGGCGACAACAATGGATGCCGCAACGATCAGAACCACCGTCAATACCATGCGGCGCACTCGCGCCGGATCAGGCTGTGAAGAGCTGGTGTGTTCAAAAATTGAAGCCATAGACGCGGGCGATTATAAAGACTTGGTGAAAAAGAAGCATGGCGGCACGGCCAATTTGGCAAATTCTCTTCAGCCCTTTGCCTTAGGCTTGGCAATGGGCGAAGATTTCGTCTAGTTCAGCATTTCAAGAAAAGAGATCATCTCCCATGAAACCCAAAATTTTAGTGACCAACGACGACGGATATTTTTCCGAAGGCATTGCCACGCTGGTCAAATCGTTGGAATCAGTCGGCGAAGTGACGATTGTCGCTCCGGCTTCGGAACAAAGCGCGACCGCGCATTCCATCACGCTGACAAGGCCTTTGCGCGTGCGACAGCTTGGCGAACGCAGGTACTCGCTTGACGGAACGCCGACCGATTGTGTGTTGCTGGCAATCACCAAAATCCTGCCGGAACGACCAGACATCGTAATTTCCGGGATTAATCACGGCGCGAATCTGGGCGATGATGTGACGTATTCGGGCACGGTAGCTGGCGCGCTGGAAGCTTCGATTTTCAAACTGCCCGGCATTGCCGTCAGCTTGACTGCGCGCGAAGGCGATTTTTCTCATGCAGCGGATTTCGCCGCCAGATTGACCGAGCGGGTTTTGAAAGAGGGCTTGCCGAAAGGAACGATTTTGAACGTCAACGTGCCGCCGGGCGAAATTCGTGGTTCGCGCTTCACGCATCAGGGCACGGCTTCGTCTGTCTCAAACATTCTGGAAGGTGTTGACCCGCGTGGAAAGCATTACTACTGGATTGGCGTGCAGAAAGTCTCTGCGGATCAGGATCCGTACAATGACTTCACGGCGATTTCCGACGGGCTGGTTTCGATTACGCCGCTCAGAACCGATCTAACCGATTACAAAGTGCTCGATCACTTAAAAACCTGGGAAAGCATTTAGCCAGACGGTAGCCAAATGATTTCAAACAGTCGCAATGAATTTGATACGCCTGCTTTTGTTCGTGAACGCGCGGATATGATCGAGCGATTGCGAAAACATTACCGCATCCGCGATGAACAAGTGCTGGCGGCAATGGGGAAAATCCCGCGTCAGTTGTTCGTGCTGGAACCGATGCGTGGACATGCCTATGGCGACCACGCCTTGCCGATAGATTTTGGCCAGACGATTTCTCAACCGTTCATCGTCGCGCGCGAAACCGAATTGCTGGAAGTCACAAAAAACGACCGCGTTCTGGAAATCGGCGCCGGATCGGGTTACCAAACCGCCGTGCTGTCAAAAGTTGCCGGACAGGTTTTCGCGCTGGAACGATTGCCAGAACTGGCACGCCGCGCTCAGGAGTTGTTACAGCAACTTGGAATTAACAATGTGACAGTCAAATGCTTCGACGGAACTTACGGTTGGAGCGAATTTGCGCCTTACAAAGGAATTTTGGTGGCTGCTGCTTCGCCGGAAATTCCCAAGCCGCTGGTTGATCAACTGGCGGTTGGCGGCCATCTGGTGATTCCCATCGGTTCTGAAAAAGAACAGCGCCTGATCCGCGTCACTCGCACCGAAGAGGGAACGAAGACGGAAGATCATGGCGCTTGTCAGTTTGTGAAGCTGATTGGCAAGCACGGATGGGAATCTTAAGCGTTTTCGATCAGCCCGGGTTCCGGCGCGTCTATCAACCCGTCTTGCCAAAAGCAAATTGATTGCCTGCCGTGGTTGCGTGTGGCAAACTCCGCCCGCCTTATGAAGAGGCCTGAAGCAGTAAGCAGCGCCATTCCTCAATAATCAAAAGCAAAACGAACCAAACTGAAGGTGACGAATCAAGCCTATGAACTTCGAGACTTTGTTCCGCACGAAATCCGTCGAGTTGATTCAGCGCGACGCAGCCGCCGGTTTTAGCGATGGTGAGGGAAGCGCCCACAAGCTGAAAAAAACGCTTGGGGTGTTGGACCTCACTTCTTTGGGAATTGCGGCAGTAATTGGAGCGGGCATCTTTTCTACCATCGGCAAAGCCGCCTTCAACGGCGGGCCGGCAGTCTCCTTCCTCTTCATCTTCACGGCAATCGCGTGCGCGTTCGCGGCGTTTTGTTACGCGGAATTCGCTTCGATGATTCCCGTCGCGGGATCGGCCTACACGTACGCTTACGCATCTTTCGGCGAATTGATTGCGTGGATTATCGGCTGGGATTTGTTGATGGAATACGCCATCGGCAACATTGCCGTGGCAATTTCCTGGAGCGATTATTTCACGACCTTGCTGGCAGGCTACAGCATACACATCCCGGAATATCTGACCATGGATTTTCTGTCGGCATCGCGCGGCTTTGACACAGTGGACGCGCTGCTCAAATCGGGCCAGACGCTTGAGCAGATTGGCCAGGATGGCGGCCCGGTACAGGCTTATCTGGCCTGGTCTCAAGCGCCGGTGGTTGGAGGCTTTCACCTGGTTTGCGATCTGCCCGCGTTGGCAATCGTGGTCCTGATCACGGCGTTGGTCTTCGTGGGAATTCAAGAGTCAAAGCGCGCGTCGAACGTCATGGTGGCCATCAAACTCAGCGTAATCTTTTTGGTCATTGTGCTTGGCGCTTTCTATGTTCAACCGGCGAACTGGAGTCCGTTTGCGCCTAACGGGGCAGCGGGCGTTTTGAAAGGCGTATCGGCGGTCTTTTTTGCTTACATCGGTTTCGATGCGATCTCGACCACGGCAGAAGAGTGCAAGAACCCGCAACGCGATTTGCCGCGCGGGATGCTTTACTCACTGGTGATTTGCACGGTTCTCTACGTGCTGATTGCGTTGGCATTGACCGGGATGATCAGTTACAAAAAACTTGATACGGGCGATCCGTTGGCGTTTGTTTTCGGGCCGGAAGGCGTCAATCTGCCGTGGGTGGCGGGCATCATTGCCATCAGCGCCGTCATTGCGATGGCAACCGTGCTGCTGGTCTTTCAACTCGGGCAGCCGCGCATCTGGATGGCAATGAGCCGCGACGGACTGCTGCCGAAAATCTTCGCCGCTATTCATCCGCGTTTCAAAACCCCCTGGTTTTCGACCATCGTTACAGGTTTGTTGGTGGCGATACCTTCGTTGTTTATGAACCTGACCGAGGTGACAGATCTGACCAGCATCGGCACTCTTTTCGCGTTCGTGTTGGTTTGTGGTGGCGTGTTGATCCTCGACAACTCCAAACAGAAAATTGAGCGCAAATTCCGAACGCCGTACATTAATTCCAAGTACATCGTGCCCGCGCTTTTTATTCTGGTTTGGGTCATCTTTTTCATCTTCAAACGCGATCTGCTGATGAGCTTTTTCAGCGGCAATGATCTTTCTGACCCGACGATTCACGGTTGGGAGGTCGTCAAACACAGGATTCCAATGTATGGCTACATTGTCCTTTCATTCATTTTGGCCATCGCCTGCTTCCTGCGCAATTTGTCGTTGATCCCAGTATTGGGTCTGCTGAGTTGCGGATATTTGATGACGGAACTCGGTTGGACTAACTGGACGCGATTTGCCCTCTGGCTGATAGTCGGTTTAATTCTTTACTTTGTTTATGGTTATCGTCACAGTCGGCTGGCGGGGAAGGTTTGAGTCATATTGCATTGCCTGCCTGACAAACAATAACTGTGCGCGATGGCGCGATTTATAAAGCAAGCAGCTTGATGGAGTCACCCAACCAACTTACCGCCGCCACCATAATTGCCGACGGAATACTCCGGAATCAGGTCCTAACCGATATCCACGCGAAGATTTCTCTACGTGTGGGATAAGAGTAAGTGTAGGCACTTTCCGGCACCGGAATCCTTGCAGCGAACTCGGCATAACAAAAAGCTGCAAAGGCTCAGGCAACCACAGCTAGCATTAATGA
Organism: uncultured Heliomicrobium sp.; assembly: GCA_964383955.1. GTDB lineage: Bacteria > Acidobacteriota > Blastocatellia > RBC074 > RBC074 > RBC074. The sequence continues at coordinate 5,821 of CAYLJQ010000430.1, forward strand.
AATCACAAGGACTGGATCTGCACTTGGCCTTCCGAGTTGCACGTCCGTTCCCGTCAGACAGGCAATAATGAAGTTCATCAGCGGCGTTTTGATCTTGCTGGCGAAGGTTTCACCGGCGGAAGCTGTTCCGACCAGCGAAAAAATTCCAGCGCCGACAACCGCTCCGATGCCCAATGCGGTCAGGTCAAAGGCCGAAAGCGTGCATTTCATTTGCCGATCTGGATTTTCCGATTCGCGAAGTAAATGATCCGGGCTTTAGTACTGAAGATTCGAGATGCCATCACAGAATCCCCTTTTCTGGGTTGATGAGGGTTGCAGTTGCACGACCGAGAAACCGGGAGTCAAATCGTTATTATGCCCCCGCGTTAACGAGCGAAAATGCTGTT